>JANWJT010000015.1 GCA_025451755.1 Candidatus Microgenomates bacterium | reverse complement strand
TGCAGATATAATCTGTAATTTCTAAATCCTAATTTCTAATTTCTAAACAAATTTCAGTTTTTGAACGCTCGGAACTAAATTTTTTCTTGGACCCGCAGTTCGCTTGCCGTCTTGCGAAAAAATCTGTTCCTCGCTTTAAAATTTTATAATGGTAACAATAATTGTTTTTTTACTAATATTAACAATTCTGGTTTTAATACACGAAGCAGGGCATTTTTTTGTTGCCAAAAAACTTGGGATAAAAGTTGAAGAATTTGGATTTGGCTTACCTCCGCGGGCGTTTGGAATAAAAAGAGGAGAAACAACTTATTCGATAAATTGGCTTCCAATTGGTGGTTTTGTAAAGCTTTACGGAGAAGATGAGGCAGGTAGCGGAAAAATCACAAGCTCAAAGTCTCAATCTGCAAATCCCGGAGATCTTCATAGAGCATTTTTTTCAAGACCTGTTTGGCAAAGAGCTTTGGTTGTAGTAGCAGGCGTTGTCATGAATTTTGTTTTGGCAGTTCTAATACTCACTTATTTTTTTGGAGTATCGGGGGTACAGAGTCCAGGAGATAAAGTTTTAATAACAGATGTTGTAAAAGGTTCTCCTGCCCAAGAGGCAAGACTTAAAAAAGGAGATCAAATTATTAGTATAAACGGTAAAAAAATTACTAGCCCTTCTGAACTTGTTTCAATAACAAAACAGCACTTAGGAGAGAAGTTAAAACTTACGGTTATTGAGAAGAATAACATAGAAAAAGATATAGAAGTTACGCCGCGAAAAACTTATCCGTCCAGTCAGGGTCCAATCGGAGTTGGAATTTCATCTGATGTTGTTATTAAAAAATACCCTTTATACCAGGCGCCATTTGTGGGACTTATGCAGGCATTCAATTATTCGTGGCTTATTTTTTCGGGTCTTGTAGGAGTTGTTTCTCAATTAATTTTTCATGCAGAGGTTCCAAAGGGAGTCGCGGGTCCTGTAGGAATAGCCCAGCTTACCGGGCAATTTGTTGCTGTTGGCCCCTTAGCGGTTTTATCTTTTGTTTCACTTTTATCTTTAAATCTTGCAATCTTAAATATTTTGCCCATTCCTGCACTTGATGGAGGAAGATTATTTTTTATTCTTATAGAAGGCGTTACTGGTAGAAAAGTTCCGCAAAAGTTCGAAGGATATGCCCATGCAATTGGCATGGCACTTCTTTTAGCTTTAATTGCTATTGTTACTTTAAGTGATGTAATCCGTTTTATCTCCGGCCAACCCGTCCTCCCCAAACAATAATATTTAGAGTAGAATAAACATTTTTATAGATGTTATAATAAAAAAGTGAGCTCATCAGGAATTATTGATATATCTACACTGATCGAGGAGGGAATGCCTCAATATCCCGGTCAGCAGCCAGTAAATCTTGATAAAGCAAAAACAATAGAAAGCGGTGGAGCTGCAGAATCACTTTTAACTATTCACTCGCATGCAGGAACTCATATTGATGCTCCGTCCCATTTTATTTTAAATGGAAAGACAATTGACCAAATCGAGCCTTCAAAGCTAGTTGGTCTTTGCAGAGTTATTGATCTATCCGGGATCGACAATTTAGAAATTCAGGTTTCAGATTTAAGCTCCACAGAAATCAAAACGAGAGATAGAATACTTTTTAAAACAAAAAATTCGTTAGGAGATCGTAGGGATTTTGAAAATTTTATATCTGTTTCTGAAGAGGTGGCACGTTTTTTGGTTGATCGGGGAATAGTATTAGTAGGAACAGATTTTTTTGGGATCGAAAAACGCCGGAATCCTGGACACCCAGTTCACACGGCATTTTTGGAAAAAGATATTGTAATTGTTGAAGGATTAGATTTGTCTAAAGTTGAGGGAGGAGAATACGAAATAATGTGTATGCCTATTAAAATAAAGGGTGCAGACGCCGCACCTGCACGTGTGTTTTTAAAAAAAATATGAATAGTCCTTTTGCCATAGTAATTTTTGGGGCAACCGGAGATTTAGCACAAAATAAATTGATTCCTGCGCTGTTTTCTCTTTTTAAACAAAGCCTTTTACCAGAAGATTTTTTTGTTGTAGGTTTTTCAAGAAGAGATTATTCCGACGATGAATTTAGAGATCATTTTGGAGAGCTTTTAGAAAAACCGGAATGGTCGGATTTTTCGAAACATCTTTATTATCAGAATGGAGATTTTACAAAAGAAAAAGGATATCTGGAGCTAATTAAAAAGCTCAATTCTTTCGATAAACAAATGGGGGCATGCATAACCCGATTTTTTTACCTAGCAACACCTCCAGAAAATTACGAAACAATTCTTAATTTTCTTTCTTCCACAAAACTTTCCGAAGGATGCGGTCAGGAATCTAATAAATGGACGAGAGTAATTATTGAAAAGCCTTTTGGAAAAGATTTGGAAACTGCAATTGCACTTGACGAAAAGCTCTCAAAGATTTTTGAGGAAAAACAAATTTTTAGAGTGGATCATTATTTAGGAAAGGAGACTCTGCAAAATATGCTGGCATTCAGGTTTGCAAATGGAATTTTCGAGCCGACCTGGAATAAAGAATATATAGATCATGTGCAAATTACGCTTTCCGAAAAAAATGGCGTTGAAAAAAGGGGTAAATTTTTTGATGGAGTAGGAATGCTTAGAGATGTAGGACAAAATCACTTAATGCAATTAATAGCAGCTGTTATTATGGGACAGCCTAAAAGCTTTACAAAAGAAGATTTAAGAGATGCGCGGGCAAATGCAATAAAAGCAATAAATTGTATTGAGCCTTCGGAAGTTTCAAAATACGTAGTCCGTGGTCAATACGAAGGATACCGCGAAGAAAAAGATGTTTTGCCAAATTCCAATACCGAAACTTTTACTGCTTTTAAATTCAATACCAATTCAGAAAAACTTGAAGGAATACCATTTTATGTACGAGCTGGTAAAAAAATGCCTAAAGATGAAGTTACAATTTCGATAGTTTTTATTCAGACGTGCCATATTTTATTTAAAGAATATGGCTGTCCCGAAGTTGGAAATGTTTTAACAATAAAAATTCAGCCGGATGAGGGAATTTATCTTAGGGTTATTGCAAAAAAACCGGGGAGTAAACTTGCTCTTGAAACTGTTGATATGCATTTTACATACGAGGAATCATTTAAAACCAAAGGAATAGAAGCGTACGAAAAGGTTCTTATAGATATTTTCTCGGGGGATCAAATGCTTTTTAGTAGAAGCGATGAGCTGGCAAGTTCCTGGAAATTTATAACAAAAATTTTGGAAGGATGGGCAAGTGAGTCCGAATCAGGACTAAAACATTATAAATCGGAAACTTGGGGTCCAAAAGAAGCAGACGAACTTATAGAAAAAGACGGAAGAAAATGGCTCTAGGCAAGGGTCTTCTTATATAAAATTCTCCAGCTTTCTATATTTAAGAAATCAGCATCTCCTTTTTTGGGAGCTACGATAAACACATGATCAATTGTAAAACTATCTTTAACTTCAAGATTTTTTATTATTCTGGTTTTTTCATTTCTGGTTATCAGTTTATAGATAAGACTTATATGGGGCTTAAATGTTTCAAGGGCTATATTATCTGTTTTCCTGCTCAATTCTAAAAAAAGATTTTTTAGAGTATTGTTTAGCTCAAATTCAATAAAAACTGTTTTAAAAAAATGTTCGCTTTGATTAAGTCCAGTTTGTTTAATAGTAAAAGGTTTTTTATTTTCAAACACTTCATCTACTGCAGATTTTAAATCATCAAAGCTTAGCTTAGTGCCTCCAAGTAGGGTTAGATGGGGAATAAAAATGGGATCATTGTATTCAGCAGAAAGCTTTTTAATAACACCGCTCAAATATATTTCATCTTTTCTTGAAGGCACAAGCCAAACAGAGAATAATTTATTTGTTTCTTCCTTCATTTGTCATAATTTAGTTAGATTTTAACATATTCAATATTTTAAAGATAATTAAGTTGTGTTAGACTGAAAATAATGAAAATTGGATTTGTTGGATTGGGGAAGATGGGGAGCCGAATGGCTTCGAAACTGATTGCTGAAGGGCATGAGCTTGTTGTTTGGAATAGATCATTTGACGCAGTCAAGAATCTCAAATCTAAAATCTCAAATCTCAAATCTACATCTCAAAATTTAAAATCTGCAATAAGCATTGAGGATCTAGTTCAAAGCTTAGAAAAACCTAGAGTTGTTTGGCTTATGCTTCCAGCCCATTCGGCAGGCTCAGGGCAAGCCGGAAACCCGACGGAAGAAATTTTAAAAGAAGTTTTAAAATATGTAGAAAAAGAAGACATTATAATTGATGGCGGCAATTCTAATTTTAAAGACACAGAAAGAAGATATAAAGAGTTAAGGATAAAAAGGATAAGATTTTTAGGGATTGGAGTTTCTGGAGGAATAATTGCCGAAAAAGCAGGTTATCCAATAATGGTTGGTGGAGACAAAACTGCTTACCAATATATTATGCCAATTCTAGAGTCATTATCAGTGCCTGCTGGTGGGCATGAATATTTTGGAGAAGGCGGCGCAGGACACTTTGTAAAAATGATTCATAACGGAATAGAATATGGAATTATGCAAAGTCTTGGAGAAGGATTTGAAGTATTAGAAAAAGCTCCATATAAATTTGATCTTCTAAGTGTTGCAAAGCTTTGGCAAAAAGGGACACTTGTTTCGGGATTTATGCTCGACAGAGTGGTCGAATCGCTTACAAAAGATCCAAAATTATCTAATATTTCAGGTTTTATAGAAAGTTCTGGAGAAGCAGATTGGACTGTTGATCAGGCAAAAGAAGAAAAAGTAAAAGTTGAAATTATAGAAAGATCGCTTGAGTATAGGAAAAGATCGCGAGTTGACCAAAAAATTCAAAATTCTTTTACGGCAAAAATGATAAATGCCCTAAGAAATGCATTTGGAGGGCATTCCATTAAGACTCCATAGATCTGGGTTCTTGTAAGATTACGATATCTGATTCTTCCATATAACGAACCATGTCTTCCTGGAATTTTCTTCTTTGCCTTGAGTTTAAACTTCTAGCATCTGTTAATTCCTGCCATCCGGCATAATCTTCTATTCTTCCGTCTTGTATGAATAATATTTCCACAGGATTCCTTGGTGACATTAAGTAGTGAACAAGTTTTCTTAGAGCGTCTTCGTGAAAAAGATCGGGATCAAATTGTAGACTTGTGGTCTCACCTTCTTTATCTGTATCAATAAACAGACTGATTTCGTTTTTGTTTCCCATGGCATTAAAATATACAATTTTTTTAAAAATTTCAATATGCTATACTCAAATAGCTCATGAAGTACTCAAAATTATTCGGAAAAACAATTAAAGAAATTCCAAAAGATGAAGTTTCTATAAATTCACAATTGTTAATTAAGGCTGGATTTATTAGAAAGGAAGTTGCTGGAGTGTATAATTTTTTGCCTTTAGGACTTAGAGTATTAAATAAAATATCAAATATTATAAGAGAAGAAATGAATAATTCCGGAGCGCAGGAACTTTTATTAGTTTCTCTTCAGAATAAAGCAAATTGGGAAAAAACCGACCGATGGAATAATTTTGATGCACTTTTTAAAGTTAAAAGCAGATACGATTTTGAATATGCTTTGGGCCCAACACACGAAGAAGTTTTAGTTCCATTGGCAAACGAATTTGTAAATTCATATAGGGATCTTCCGTTAAAGCTTTATCAAATTCAAAATAAATTTCGCGACGAAGCAAGATCTAAGGCAGGGCTTTTACGGGGAAGGGAATTTTTGATGAAAGACTTATATTCTTTCCATGAGAGCGAAGAAGATCTGATGAAGTATTACGAGCAAATGAAAAAAGTTTACAAAAAAACTTTTTTAAGATTAGGACTTTCGGCTATAGAAACTGTTGCATCCGGCGGAACTTTTTCCGATTTTTCGCATGAATATCAAGTGATTTGCGAAAGCGGAGAAGATGAAATCATATATTGTTCGGGAGGCGATTATGCGCAGAATACCGAAATTGCCAAAGTTAAAGAAGGTAAAGAATGTGATTTGGGTCATGGCCCTCTTAAAAAAGTAAAAACAATTGAAGTTGGGAATATTTTCCCTTTAAAAGATAAATTTTCAAAAGCTTTTGGACTTACTTTTAAAGACAAAAATGGTAAAGAAAAACACGCAATCATGGGCTGTTATGGAATAGGAATATCAAGAGCAATGGGGACAATCGCTGAAGTTCATAATGACGAAAAAGGGATTATTTGGCCAAAATCTGTTGCCCCATTTGATTGCCATCTTTTGGTGTTGGGAAATGCAAGAGATAAAGCAGATAAAATTTATAAAGAATTAATAGATGCAAGTGTTGATGCTTTGTATGATGACAGAGAAGATGTTTCGGCGGGTCAAAAGTTTTCGGATGCAGATTTAATTGGAATTCCTGCTCGATTAGTTGTATCGGAAAAAACCCCAGATGGAAAAATCGAGTACAAAGAGAGAAATAAGGATAAAGCAGAAATATTAGACCTGGATAAGATTGTCAAAAAGTTACAATCTGCTTAAGAGAAGTCTTCTACAACCTTCGGAAAATCTGGGTGAGTTTGAATTTTAGCATAAGCTTGATTTGCAAGATCCCAAAGATCTCTTATTCTCGTATTCATTACATTTGCTGCTTCGTAAATCCGTAGCCCGTGAGTAATTGTTAAGTGCAAAAATTCTTTTTCATCGGGCTCAAGATCAGAACTTTCTAATAATGATCGAAACCTATTAGTTGATTCTATCCTAATGCATTCCTCTTCTGGGGAAAGAGTTGTGGCAGGGAGAGTTTCGCCAAATCTTAATGTGTTATGCCTAAGCCCATTCGGGTTTCTAACCCGCCTATCTAATGAGAGTGGATTTTCTATTTTTATTTTGTTTTTGAAGTCTGTCTCGGCTCTACTCATCTTAAAAAAATAAGCGCTGTCTTAGCGCTGACTGAGTCGTATTATAATCATTTTAGCCTCAAATGTCAAGCAATGGCGAAAAATAACAGTGTGCAGGCGGTTAGAAAGGTAAAAAAGGAATCTTAGCCTTGAGCTTTGGGACGGAATAAAAAAATTAGCCAAGATAAGCTAAAATCAAGAAGTTAGTCTTTTGTAGACGTGGTCTCTGTTTGCGATAGACAAAATCGAATACATACTGTTACCGTGATGCTTGAAAACTACCCTCCTTTTTCCTATGGTTAAGCTTTGTAGTATTGCACCTGCGCCAGCCATTCCAAATTCTGCTGGATCTAAAGGCTTAGCGTCAACATTTCCGAACTCAAAACGACGTATCGTTCTCATGAGCTGAACGACTTCTTTTTGCGGAGTTTTTTTACCGGCCAATTTCAAAACTAAATCAGCAGAATAGTCTACTATTCTGATTGGGTGGGTCACTGATACTTCTGATTCCAGTTCGGGAGAAAATTGAGATTCTCCGACGTAGCTTTCTCTTCGCAGAGCTTTTTTCTTAGGTGGTTTTGAAGGTGGGACTACAACTTCAGGTTTTATTTTAGCAATCGGAGAACTAGATTGAATTTCTGCAGGGGAAATGGGTGATTTTTTAGATTGGAATATAACCCTTTCGGCCTTTCTCTCACTTTTCCTTCTTATTGCTTCCGCAGCGTCCGGAAACATTTTTTCAAGTTTAGGTATTAATGTAGATAAAACGTCTCCAAAAATTGTAGAGTCAGCATGAGGGAATCTTACAGCAAGGTCTGGTGGAAGCCCAAAAAGCCTTCCTTTTGAATCAATATCGAGCGTGAGATAAAGACCAGAAGTTTTAAAAAAAAGAACAAAATGCGTAGATTCTTTAGTTCTTGCCATCAATCTAATATTAGAAATATAAGGGTGCTCATCTGTTATAATATCTATAGGGTCTGCAGAAAGACGAGTATTGATCCTTGCGCGGTATTCAAGCCAAGAGTCAATTAGCTGTTGAGTTTTTTCATAATCTTTTCCCAGCCCATCCTTAGGCAAATTTGCAAAATCATAGTTAGATTCTAGGATCTCCTCTACAGGTCTGTCGAGCTTTGGTTCATAGAATAAATGATCCCAAGTGGTATTAAGAGATTTATATTTTTTAATATCTGCGATTGCTTGGCTCGTAAGACTACCGACTGTTTTAAGCAGAAGTCTTTTATAAATAGAAATTTTACCATCCTTTTCCAACTGTTGCCTTCTTTGTATAAGTATTTTCTGAATGCTAGAAAGCGAAAGACCGCTAGTTTCGAAACTATAAATTAAAGCAAGCGTATCAATATGATCAGGAAATGATTTAACCAGAAAATCAATGTCTTCATCGGACGAAAAATTTAGTAAATGCTCTCTGTAGAATCTTAAAGATGCCAAAAGACTGCCACGAACTTCTTGAATACGCCAGTTTGATCTTAAGCTATTATCAGCTCCTGTTATAAAATTTCCTACCAGGCCATATATTGCGCCTATTTTTGAGCGGTCTTTGTTATTTAAAGAAGATTTCCATCCCAGTGCAATCCAAAATGTAAATATATCACGAAGGTTTTCTCTTGAAAGCTGCTTAGGATTGCTTGCTAAATCATCTAGGGATAATGGACCATATTTTTTTGCAAAATAGTCTCGGGGAAGGGAAGGGTGTTCGTTATATACAACTTTAAAGCCACTTTTTCTACCTCTTCTTTCTATTGTATCGACTCTTGTCAATTCTGTGTCGATTGAATTTAAATATTTTACATATGAGTCTCCGCTTGTATAAGCGCGCTTGACTATTACATGAGGTATATTGGGATTAGGACCCTTATACTCTGGTAAGCTTATATGTGATTGTAGATTTACGACTCGTTCTTCTAACCCAGGCGCCGAGTGTCCTGGTTTAAATTGGAATCTACGCTTATCGTCTCTTGTTAACCTTGACCATGTATTGGGATTTTCAGGTTTTGGCATAATGAAAATATGTTATATTTAGCTTATAACTAAGATCTGATTATATATAAAACGTTATCTTACTATCAGTTTTTATTTATGTCAAATTTTTGCAGATTGAGAAGCGGTTAGAAAGGTAAAAAAGGAATTTTTAGTTTAAAAATCATTGTCCAGATAACCGTGTAAACTATAAAAAACAAAACAATTGCAATTACAACAAGAACAATCGAGAGACCGCCCTTTTTTTTAGCTGTAACTACTTGAGCTTGAGGTTTTGCAACTACCGAAGGCTGAGGTGATGATGAAACTGTGGGTTGCGCGGCTGCAGTATGTCCCATTACACGCTCGTAAGCTTCTTTTTGTTTTGGATCTAAATCCGTAGCTTTAGGATTCATATTACAATTATATATTGATAGATTATTTTATTTTTGTCAACCCCGATTTAATCGGGGTCAAGCTACTTTTTTAAAGAATAAAAAAAATGTATACTAAGTACGATGAAAATTATAGTAGTTCATAGCTCACCAGACCTTGATGCAATAACTTCTGTCTGGTTTTTAAAAAGATTTTTGCCGGGATGGGAAGATGCAGTTGTTAAATTCGTTCCTGCGGGAGAAAATTTAAATGGAAAAATTCCTCAAAGTGTAATTGAAAAAATTGGAGACAACGAAATTATTCACGCAGATACAGGGCTTGGACCATTAGATCATCATCAAACTGCCGATGAAAATGTTTGTGCGGCAAGTCTTACATTTGATTTTGTAAGCAAAAGTCATCTTGAAAAAAATCAAGCAATATCAAAAGAAAAGCTTGAAGCACTTTCCCGAATGTCTAAAGTAGTTGTGGATGTTGATCATTTTAAAGAAATTTTCTGGAAAGACTCAACTGCAGACTACCACGAATTTTCTTTATTAGGAATTTTGGATGGTCTTAAGGTTCAAAAACCCGATCAAGACGGATACTATGTAGATTTTGTAATGGAGTGTCTGGACGGGATTCTGCACGAGTTTGAAAATAGAATTTGGGCAGAAAGAGAAATTGCAGAAAAAGGAAAAAAATTTGAAACGCGATTTGGAGAAGGAATTGGATTTGAAACAATTAACGATACAGTCATAAAGCTTTCTCAAAAAATGGGATACGTAATTGTTATTCGCAAGGATCCAAGAAAAGGATATGTTAGGATAAAAGCAAAGCCAAAATCAGAAGAAGATAATAAGGATATAGATTTAACTTTAGTCTATGAAAAGCTTAAAAAAATTGATCCGGATGCCACTTGGTTCCTTCATATAGGTAAAAAAATGCTCTTGAATGGTTCGGTAAAGAATCCAAAAATGAGACCAAGTAAATTATCAGTAAGCGAAATAATAAAAGTCCTAGAAAGGATTTGAATTTTTTCGATCGGCACGAAAATTTATGAAGGATTGTATTTTTTGTAAAATTGCAGGGCATGAAATTCCAAAAGAGTTTTCTTATGAAGATATGGATGTAATGGCCTTTCCCGATATAAATCCAATTTCCTCTGTTCATATTTTAATAATTCCAAAAGAACACATAAAAGATTTTATGGATTTTAGAAATTCATCAGTTCTAGAAAAAGTAAAAGATGTTATACAGAAAATAGTAAAAGAGCAGAAATTAGAAGACAGAGGATACAGAATTGTTGTAAATGGCGGGGGAGCGCAGGTTATAGATCATCTTCATTTTCATCTAATAGGTCCTCTTGGAAAAGCTGTTCCAATGGAGTAGAATAGGAGTATAGACTTGCCTCGGAGCGAAAATTCTGTTCCTCAGCATAGCAAGTCCTAATTATAAAGGGGGTGTTTTTTTATGGTGGTTGTTAAAAAACAACCTGGAGAATCTGATGAGGCTTTAATTCGAAAATTTTCAAGAAAAGTTATTGTCGGAGGAATAATTCAAGAAGCAAAAAGAAGACAATTTTATCTTAAACCGTCGCTTGCCAGAAAGCAAAAACAAGAAGAAGCAAGACGGGCAAAGAAAACATGGGGTTAATATGGAAGAAGTCCAGGTTTCAATTTTTGTGGAGAGCAGATACAAAGTCAATAGAAAGCGTATTAGGTCTTTGGTAAACAGTCTGCTAAAAAAACAAGGCGTAGCTGGAAAAGCTGATATTTCTATTGCTATTGTAGGAGATCGAAAAATGCGGGAATTAAGCCTCAAGTACAAAGGGGAAGATAAGACCAGAAATGTTCTTTCTTTTTCGCAAGCTGAAGGAGAGCCAGTTAAAAATTCTTCGGATACTCTCTTTTTAGGCGATGTTGTTGTATCTTACCCGGAAGTTATAAGAGAAGCATCAGCCGAAGATGTTTTGGTAGATGAAAAAATCGAACAACTTATAGAACATGGAATAATGCACCTGCTTGGCATAAATCACGAATAGTTATGGTTTTTTACCGCAAGTACAGGCCTCAAACAATAGAAGATTTGGACAGTAAGGATGTTAGAGAAAAATTAATTTCTATTCTTTCAAGACCTTCTTCTTTTCATGCGCTCCTTTTTACAGGTCCCAAAGGTCTTGGTAAAACTTCTGCCGCGCGAATTGTTGCAAAAGCAGTTAATTGCGAAAAGCTAAATCAAAATCCAAAGAGTCAAGGAGGGAGAGAGTCAGGGATTGAGCCTTGTAATAAATGCAATCAGTGCGTTTCTATAACAAACGGAACAAATATAGATATTTTAGAAATTGACGGCGCATCAAACAGGGGAATAGACGAAATAAGAGATCTCCGGGAAAAAATTAAACTTTCTCCTGCACAAGCTTTAAGAAAAGTTTATATTATCGATGAGGTTCATATGTTGACAACAGAAGCCTTTAATGCTCTTCTTAAAACCTTGGAAGAGCCTCCGGCTCATGTAATTTTTATTCTTTGTACAACCGAGCCTCATAAAGTTCCTCAGACAATAGCATCGCGCTGTATTCATATAGCCTTTAATAAGGCAACGGCCGATGAACTTGTTAGATCATTTTTACGAATTGCAAAAAAAGAACAAATTTCTGTAGATAAAGATGCGCTTCTTAAGATTTCGGAATTTTCCGATGGAAGTTTTAGGGATGGCGTAAAGATTTTAGAAGAAATTTCTATAGATGCAGGAAGAAAAAAAATTACAAAAGACATGATAGAAAAGATTTATAAGGTAACAAATATAGAGAGCCAGTTAGATGAAATGATTAAGTCCTTCTCGGAAAAAAATACAAAAAAAGCAATATCGTTAATAAGAAAGCTAACAGAAAGCGGAATCGATATAAAATATTTTATGGAAAAACTTATGCTTAAACTTCATGAACTGCTTCTCATAAAAGTAGGAGTATCTCAAGAAAAATCAGATATTGATTTAAGTATAGATGACATAAAAGTATTAATGGATTTGTTAACAAAATCTCATTCACAGATTAAATATTCTGTTTTACCTCAATTGCCTTTGGAGATTGCAATTATAGAATGGTCGGCCGCTCAGGGTCCTGCCTCGACTTTCCTTCCCGCCAGTGCTCCTTCTAGTCTCTCAAGTTCGAACGAAGTGCGCACTGTCGGAAGCCCTTCCAGTCGAGTCACTCTTCGCTCTTCAGATTCTTCAAAAGAAGATGATATTTGGCAGGAACTTATAGATAAAGTAAAATTACAAAATCATTCAATTGCAGGAGTATTAAGAGGATGCAGTTTGAAAAGTTACGATGATAAAAAGGTTATAATTGAGGCTAAATTTAAGTTTCATAAAGAAAAACTTGAAGATAGGAAAAGCAGGGAGATAATTGAAGATGCTTTAGAAGAAATTACTAAGAAGAAAACTTTGATTTCTTTTGTGCTAAAATCTTAAAGGGGGTGATATTTTGTGAATATGTTTCAACAATTAAAAGATGTTAAAAAAATGAGAGATCAGGCTATGCAAATTCAAAGGGACTTGCAGGGGGAAGAAGTAAGTGTTTCGAAAAACGGCGTTGATATTGTAATAACGGGAGATCAGAAAATAAAGGAGTTGAATACCAATGGCAAATCCGATAACGACATAAAAGACGCAGTAAATGAAGCAATTAAAAAATCTCAGGAAGTAGCCGCAAAAAAATTATCCCAAATGGGTGGAGGATTGCAGGGCCTTTTGGGTGGCGGGCAATAATCTTCATTTCCTTGAGATTGCTAGGTCTAGGAAAAAGTAGAGGTTCATAGTACAATTAGGTAGTGAAAGTTTTTTCAGGTTCCTCCAATAAGCCTTTGGCAGAGAGAGTTGCCAAAGATTTAGATACAAGATTATCACCTCTTGAAACTTTTATTTTTCCAGACGGAGAAAGGAGAATTCAGGTGGTTGACAAGGTAGTAGGGTACGACACTGTTGTTATTCAGTCAACTTCTCCAAATCCAGATACTGCGTACATGGAACTATTTTTTATTGTAGATGCCTTAAAACGAAGCGGAGCAAAATCTGTGACCGCAGTTGTTCCGTATCTTGGATACCAAAGACAAGATCATGTTTTCAGGGGTGGAGAGGCAGTATCTTTAGAAGTTATTATAGAAACTTTAGAATCTGTTGGAATGAATAGATTAATAACCTTTGATCTTCATTCAATTAAAATCCCGGAGCTTTTTAAAATTCCCATTGTTCATTTGTCCGCACTATCTATTTTTGCAGAAAAAATAAAAGAAATTTATCCAAATTATAAAACAGATTCAGTTCTTGTTTCTCCAGATATGGGCGGAATAAGAAGAATTAAGATATTATCGGAAATTCTTTCGAATATGCCTTATATATCTATAGTTAAAGATAGAGATTTGGTAACTGGCAATATAGAATCAAATAAAATAGATACAAATTTGCAGGACTTTAAAAAAGAAGTTAAAAGAGCTATTATTGTTGACGATATGATTTCTACAGGAAGAACAATAGATGCTGCAGTAAATCTTTTAAGAAAGCAGGGAATAGAAGAAAATGTTGTTTTTGCAACTCATCCCGTGTTTTCAAATGATGCAAGAAATATTTTGCAAAACTCAAAAGTGTCAAAAGTTTTTGTAACAGATGCTATTGATATTCCTAAAGAGAAAATCTTTCCGAAACTCGAAATATTATCCATTGCCACTGAAATTACTAAGAATCTATGAGAGTTCCAAGAGCTATACAAAATTTAATTGAATCATTCGAGAGACTTCCGGGGGTTGGCCCAAAAAGTGCTCAGAGGTTAACTTTTTATCTATTACATGTTCCTCAAGGTGAACTAGATAAGTTTTCTCAGTCGGTCCAGAATCTAAAGAAAGATACAGTTTTATGTTCGGTCTGTTTTTTGATTGGTGAGTCCGATCCATGCGATATTTGCTCAGATGAGAAGAGAGATGGCTCAACAATTTGCATTGTTGAAAACCCTTTAGATGTTTTGTCTTTGGAAAAAAACGGTAAATATAACGGACTTTATCATGTTCTTCATGGAAGGATAGATCCTCTAAATAATATTGGACCAGATGAGATATATATTAAACAACTTTTGGAAAGAGTTAACCCCGATTCAATCGAGGTTAAAAACTCTTCAAATGGATCCGGAAAACCAGCTGTAAAAGAAATAATTCTAGCAACCAACCCTACCATGGAGGGAGAAGCAACGGCGATGTACATTTTAAAACAGTTAAGGGTTCAGGGGCTAGAACTAAAAGTCACCAGGATTGGTCGTGGGTTACCGGTAGGAGCAGATATCGAATATGCCGATGAAGTAACTCTTCAGCGCGCAATGGAAGGAAGACAAGCTTATGAATAAGAGCGGAACTTTTGAAGAAGTTTTGGAAACAGGAGGCTCTTTAGCAAAAAAGGCAGGTAAATCTGTTGCAGGTGCAGTATCAAATACAGGAAAAACGGCTGCATCGCAAATAACAGGTCAGAGAAATAATGATACTCAAGATATCGTAGCATCTCTTTATGGAAAAAGTGATGATAAAGTAAATCAACTACCAAGTAATTCAACGAATCAAAATTCCCAACAGCCGGAAAAAAATACTCCACAGGGCTTAGAAGAGAAAAAGAAGCTAGAAGAACTAAGACAACAGCTTCATAGAGAAGTTTATTACGATCCATTAGTTAATCCAAAAAAACCTCAGGAAGAGGAGAGGCCAGCCGAAAAAGTCGAAAATGAGAAACAAGAAGAAATGATGGAGCTTGAAGAGAAAAAGAAAAAATAGCCGCCGCCTCTTATTGCGAAAAATCAGCAAAGAGTAGAAAAATTTCCTGGCGCAAGCGGATAAAATTTCAATCGGCACTAAAATTTTCTTGTTCCGCAGCTCGCGTTATTATAAATTTTAACTAGTGGGCTCGAAATGCGAACAGCGAAAATTCTGTGCCTCTTTCAATTTTAAAAATGCTAAGAATTTATAATACACTTTCGCGGAAAATTGAAGATTTTAAGCCGATCGATCCTGAAAAAATCGGTATCTATACTTGTGGACCTACTGTTTATAGAGAGGTTCATATAGGTAATTTTAGAACATACATTGGAGGAGATATTTTAAGACGTGTATTAACATATAACGGGCATAGAGTAGTTCATGTTAAAAATATAACCG
The DNA here is from genome assembly GCA_025451755.1 of Candidatus Microgenomates bacterium. GTDB lineage: Bacteria > Patescibacteriota > Microgenomatia > Levybacterales > UBA12049 > 2-01-FULL-38-21. The sequence continues at coordinate 4,490 of JANWJT010000015.1, read as the reverse complement.
ATGTTGGGCATATGCGAAATATTTCGGGCAATCATCATAGTTCGGCAAACTCACCACAAGCAGACCAAATAGATCCGATAATAGAGGAAGCAATAAAAAAAGGGAAAACTCCGCAAGAAATAGCAGAGCATTTTACAAAACTATATCTTTCCGACGAAAAAAAATTAAATATTTTACCTGCAACTGTTTATCCAAAAGCCACAGAACATGTTAAGGAAATGATCGAAATTATTAAAGTGCTTCTTAAAAAAGGCTTTGCTTATGAGACTAACGGAACTGTTTATTTTGATGTTAAAAAGTTTAAAAGTTATGGAAAACTTTCCGGAAATACTTTAGATAAAATGGATAATTTATTAAAAGCCGTTAGAGTTTCTCTTGAAACAGATAAAAAAGACAGTATAGATTTTGCATTGTGGAAAAAGGCAGAAAAAGACAGATTTATGAAATGGGAAAGTCCGTGGGGCGAAGGATTTCCTGGTTGGCACATAGAATGCTCTGCAATGAGCATTAAATATTTAGGAGATAGTTTTGATATTCATACAGGCGGAGAAGATCTTATTTTTCCGCATCACGAGGATGAAATTGCGCAAAGCGAAGCGGCAACTGGCCAAAAATTTGCAAACTATTGGGCTCATGGAGGATATCTTTTGGTAGATGGCGAAAAAATGTCTCGCTCTAAAGGAAACGTTTATACGATTTTGGACCTTGAAAAACAGGGATTCGACCCTCTTTCTTTTAGATATTTAACTTTAACCGTTCATTATAAATCGAAAATGAATTTTACCTTCAAGGCCTTAGAAGCTGCGCAAACTGCTTTAAATCATTTAAGAGAAATTGTCTCGCAATACGATGTTCCAAAAATTTCCCGCGATGGGCAACGGAGTAGTGCAGAGCATGAAAAAAGATTTTTAGAGGCAATAAATGACGATTTGAATATTCCAAAAGCTTTAAGCATTGTTTGGGAAATGGTTAAGTCTGATTTTCCAACGCCGGATATTGCAGAAAGTCTTTTTAAATTTGATAAAATTCTTGGACTTGACCTAGAAAATGCAAAAAGTTACATAAAAAAAGAAAAAGAGACGGTTCCGGAGAAAATCATGGAGTTAATTGCGCAAAGAGATGAATTGCGAAAGAATAAGAGATATAATTTAGCGGATCAGGTAAGACACAAAATTGAAAAATTAGGCTACGAAATTCAAGACGGCGAAGATGGGTCAACAAATGTAAAGAAAATTAATTGATGCTCTTTTAACTTGACAACACGTTGGCTTATTTAGTATTCTAGTCTAAAGAATGAAAAAACTCCGCAGTTATATTTTTCCAATATTTATTTTAGCTTCCACTTTTTCGTTATTTGTTTTTGTTTCTCAAGTCTCTGCGGTTGATAATTCGACGTCTGGTCAAAATACTGCGCCGGGATTATTAAAAAAACAGATGTATGCCACAGATTCGCGAAAACTTGCCTCATCTGAAGGAGCTTTGCGAGCTAACAAGCTTTCGGGTACGCCTCCATTTGGAAAAATTCGTCTCGAAATAAACAAATTGCGTATATGTCAGCAGCGTGAAAAAAACATAGTTAATCGTTCAAATAATATGGTTCGTCATGCAAACCATATGATAGAAGTATTCGATTCGATATCAACAAGAATCCAAAACTATTATTTAACAAAACTGGTTCCTCAAGGGAAAGTTCTTCCCAATTACGATGCTTTAGTGCTGGAAATACAAACAAATAAAAATACTCTGGCGCCACTTTTAGAAACCGTTAAGACTGATGTAGCAAATTTTAAATGCGATGGAGACGATCCCAAGGGACAACTGGATCAATTTAAGGAAGACATGCAAGCTGTTATTGTAGGACTTAAAACATTCAAGACATCTGTTAGAAATCTTATTGTTGCGGTGAATTCAATAGGCAGAGAGGCTGGAACAAGCGCAAGCGGTTCTGCGACCGTGCCAGTCGTAGCGCAATAATTATATATAAAAATATGGATAATCAAGATAATACACAAGTAAACACTTCAACAGAAAATGTACAAGCAGTTCAGCCAGTGGTAAATCAGCCAGTTGCAGATCAAAAAGAAGCTGCTGTTTCGGAAACGCCGCCTAAAACCGGCAATAAGATGTTATTGTATTTGGCAATAGCAGTCATGTTAATAATATTGATCTTAGGAGCTGTATTTATGTCAGGATTTTTTGGGAATTCTAATAATAAAGAAAATATTGTTCAGCAACCAGAGCCTACAGTAGTTCCAACTCAGCCTCAGGAAGAAGAGGTAGTGCCTGAAGAGCCAATAACAAATCAACAGGATGCGGTGAATGCATTGCAAGAAGTTGATAATTCAAATCCCGATACTGTTGGCGCAGAGCTTGAGGAAAATACTACAGACGCTACATCTTTCTCTCAATAGTAAAATAAAGATTGACATCATATATTAAGAAGTGTAAGTTCATTGTATGGATGAAAAAAATTCTTCTTCAAACGAAATTTTGGTGAAAGACAATAAAAAATTTGGGAAAAATAAGATTCTTATTGCCGCGATAGTATTAATTATAGTTTTTTTTGGAGCTTTCAATTTTTTCTTAAAACAACAAGACAAACAAAAAGCATCACGAACGATACCAGTTGTTTCTCTAAAAGAAATTCCAACTTCTACTAATCCACAAATGCCAAACGATATACCTGTAGCTACTATTATTACTCAAGGTCTAGAAGTTCCCTGGGCAATTGCTTTCTTACCCGACAACAGAATGCTCGTAACAGAGCGGCCCGGAAGAGTAAGAATAATCAATAAAAACGGCAATCTTAACTCAGCACCAGCTCTGGAATTAGATGTTGTTAAGAAAATTCTGGGAGAGGGAGGTCTTCATGGAATAACAATTGATCCGGAATTTGAGAAAACCCACTTTGTTTATTTGTACTACACTTATGCAAATCAAGGGAACGGGTCACTTAATAGGGTTTCGCGATATATTCTTGACGGAGAAAAATTAAACTCTGAAAAAATTATTGTTGATAAAATCCCAGGCGCTTTGTTTCATGACGGAGGAAGAATAAAATTTGGTCCGGATAATTTATTGTATATTACAACAGGTGATGCGCAAGAACCATCACTTGCGCAAGATAAAAATTCAACAGCAGGAAAAATTCTTCGTGTTACACCAGATGGAAATCCTGCTCCCGGTAATCCGTTTGGCAATCTTGTCTATTCATACGGGCATAGGAATCCACAAGGTATTACCTGGGATAATACTGGAGCTTTATGGGAAACAGAGCATGGGTCAAGTAGTACCGATGAACTAAACTTCATTGAAATTGGCAAAAACTACGGCTGGCCAGAGATTAAAGGAGATGAACAAGAAGATGGGCTTGTCGTTCCAGTTATTCATAGCGGTTCAGACACGTGGGCACCGGGTGGTGCAGCATATTTAGATGGCATAGTGTACTTTGTCGGCCTGCGTGGACAAGCATTATATGAGGCGGTTATTGAAGATGGCAAAGTAGTGGAGAAAAAGACACATTTTAAAAACCAGTTTGGCAGAATCCGGGATGTGATCGTAGGGCCAGACAATATGCTTTATATTTCAACGAGCAATAGGGACGGAAGAGGAAGTCCAAGTAGCGATGATGATAAAATAATCCGCATCAACCCCGAAAAGCTATGAGAAAGAGTTTCGTTTAGAAAGAAATAAAGCTTAACAAGAATAATATAACCAAATGTGCTACAATTTCTAAATGTTAAAAAGTAAAGCGATATTCCTAGCTTTAATTTTTATCTTAATTTCCGCAATCCTAATTTATTCTAAATATAATAAAGAAGCTCCGGAATTAAATATTCCTTTTCAGACAGATGTTGCCGATAATATGGGCGGAGAAGGAGGTTCAGAACCCTTTAGTCTTTCTATAGAATCTTTAAGGAAAGGAAATTATTTGGGCAGTGATTTATTGGTTGAAGAAACCCTTGCGCCGGGCAGTAATTACCAAAGATACATTGTTTCATATCTTTCGGAAGGTCTTAAAATTTATGCTCTGCTTACTGTTCCAAATGGTACACAGCCGGATGGAGGATTCCCTGCAATTATTTTTAACCATGGATATGTTCCGCCAGCCCAATACAGAACTACGGAAAGATATATTGCATACACAGACGCTTTTTCCAGAAATGGATATATTCTTTTAAGACCAGATTATAGAGGACATGGAGATTCAGAAGGGACTCCTTCTGGGGCATATGGATCAAATGGCTATACAATAGATGTTTTAAACGCGCTATCTTCTCTAAAAAAATATCCGGGGGTAAATACTCAAAAGATTGGCATGTGGGGGCATTCAATGGGGGGATTTATAACTCTTAGAGCTATGGTTGTAAATAAAGATATTAAAGCAGGGGTTATTTGGGCAGGAGTAGTTGCTTCTTATCAGGATCTTTTTGAAAGATGGAGAAGAAGAAATATTCCGTCTACGACCCCATCAACCAGGGGAGGTAGCT
>JANWJT010000014.1 GCA_025451755.1 Candidatus Microgenomates bacterium | reverse complement strand
TAAAGTCATGATCGACACCCGCGCGGAGGTGTTTTTGGCTCCATAATGTATTCATCGGGTTAAAAATGTCAACGCGACTCTATGTGGTCGCTTTTTTTTGTGTTTATGGGAGTACAAGCAATTTTAGGACAAAAAATAGATCAAAGCCAAAAGTTTCTGGAAGATGGAACTAGAATTCCTGTGACCCAGCTTTGGGTAAAAGGAAACGTGGTTGTCGCGGTTAAAACCCAAGGCAAACATAATTATTCCGCAATTCAACTCGGATTCGGAGCTAAGAAAAAGAAAATAAAAGAATCGGAGAAAGTTAAAGGGGCAAGTTTAAAACAAGCCCCTAAATTTTTGAAGGAAGCAAGAGTAAGTAATGAAGATTCTCTTCCAGGTTTAGGAGAAGTAATAAATGCTACAGAGATTTTTAAGCCTGGAGATATAGTTAATGCAACAGGAATTTCTAAAGGAAAAGGCTATGCAGGAGTTGTAAAAAGACATAATTTTAAAGGCGGTCCAAGAACTCACGGACAATCAGACAGAGAAAGAGCGCCAGGATCTATTGGGCAAACAACAACACCGGGTAGAGTTTATAAAGGGAAAAGAATGGCAGGAAGAATGGGCAATGAAACAGTGACTATTAAGAATTTAGAAGTTGTAGGCGTATCGGAAGATTCTATTCTAGTAAAAGGTTTAGTTCCAGGAGGAAAAAATACCATGATAATGATTAAAAAAGTTGGAGAAAATAAAAAATTTGTCCCGCTTTATCAGGAAAAAATAGAAAGTAAAGACGTTTCTGACCTACCCGTTTCAGATGACACTAAGCCATCGGAAGAAGAACAATCAGTAGCTGATTCTAGCCCGGTCGATGAAATTCAGGAACCTGAGGTAATAGAAGAGCCAAGTAGCGAACCATCTAGCGAAGTAAATAATGAAGAATCAAAGGAAGAAGTAAAAGTAGCGGAAAAGGAGGAAGTAGAAGATGCCAAGTAAAAAATCCAAAATAATAAATTCCAAGTCCCAAATAAAGAAACCAATTTCAAAAAAAGCAGTAGTTAAAAAAGCAGTAGCTAAACCTGTTATTAAAAAGAGTTCAGTTATAACAAAATCTAAGGTGGTTAAGTCTTCAGGTTCTACGGCAAATGTTTACAATATGGAGGGAAAAGTTGTGTCTAAAGTTAATTTACCCAAAGAAGTTTTTTCGGCAAAAATAAATAACAGCTTAATGGCTCAAGCTGTTAGGGTTTATCTTGCAAATCAGAGAATGGGAACCGCCTCAACAAAAAACAGAGGAGAAATTACAGGTACAACAAAAAAAGTTTGGAAACAAAAAGGAACAGGAAGAGCAAGGCATGGTTCAAGAAAAGCTCCGATTTTTGTTGGCGGAGGAGCTGCTTTTGGACCACGACCAAGAGATTACTCCTTGAAGATCCCAAAGAAAATGAAAAGAGCTGCTCTTTTTTCTGCTCTTTCCTACAAACAAAATAATGGAGAAATTAAATTTATAACAGGTCTGGAAAAGATTTCGCCAAAAACAAAATTTATGGCAAAAGTTGTTAAGAAACTGGGATTCGATTCTAAAAAAATAAATGTTCTTTTAGTAATGCCAGATAAGGCAAAAAATGGTTTTGAAAATGTTTACAGAGCAGGAAAAAACATAGAGGGACTTAAAATTGTTGGAGTAAATTCAATGAATACTTATGAGGTCTTAGATAATAAGTCGGTCCTTTTTATGAAAGATGCAGTTCTAGCAGTAGAAAAATATTTCCTTAAAGGAGAAATTGTATGAACTTTGATGTTATAATATCTCCTCTTATTTCGGAAAAGTCAATGAATGATGCTGGTCTTGGAAAGTTTACTTTTAAAGTTTCCAAAAAAGCAGATAAAAGACAAATTAAAAAAGATATAGAAGAAAAATTTAAAGTAGATGTAGTGTCTGTAGCAACGTCGATAGTTAAAGGAAAAAAGAGAAGATTTGGTGCAAAAAGAACAGAAGTTGCCATGCCTACATGGAAAAAAGCAATAGTAAAACTTAAGGCAGGGCAAAAGATTGGAGTATTTGATACGGCAGGCACTACCGAAACAGCTTTGCCTAGCGGAAAGTAATCCCGATTTAATTGGGATAAATTATGAAAAAACTTAAAACTATAAAAAAGAAACAATCCGGAAGAGATGCTTCGGGACGTGTTGCGGTTCGCCATCAGGGAGGGCAGCATAAAAGGTATTTACGCGCAATAGATTTTAGAAGAGAAAAAACAAACATTAGTGCAAGGGTTATTGGAATCGAGTATGATCCAAACAGGACCAGCGATATTGCTTTAATACAGTACAAAGATGGTGAAAAAAGATATATCTTGGCTCCCGAAGGCCTTAAAGTAAATGATGTTGTTGTTTCGGGTAAAGATGTAGATGTTAAAGTTGGCAACGCAATGCCGCTTTCTCAGATTCCAATAGGAACTTTTGTTCACAACATAGAACTTACTCCCGGACGGGGAGGGCAAATGGCAAGATCGGCAGGAACTTCTGCGGCGGTTGCAGCTCACGAAGAAGGATACGTTCATTTAAAACTTCCCTCAAAAGAAGTTCGAAAAATAAGAAGTAGTGGTTTTGCGACCATAGGAAATTTAGGAAATATAGACTGGAAAAACGAAGTTATAGGAAGTGCTGGACGAAAAAGACATATGGGAATAAGACCAACTGTTAGAGGAGTTGCACAAAATCCAAGATCCCATCCTCATGGAGGAGGAGAAGGAAGAACCGGAGTAGGTATGGCTACCCCAAAAACTTTTTACGGAAGACCAGCAGTAGGAAATACCAGAAAAAAGAAAAAATATTCAGACAAATACATTTTGCAAAGGAGAAAAAAATAATGGGAAGGTCGAGTAAGAAGGGGCCGTTTATCGACCCAAAATTATTAAAAAAAGTAATGGCACAAAAGAATACTGGTGATAAATCGGCTATTAAGACTTGGGCAAGAGCATGCCAAATACCACCTGAGTTTGTGGGGCATACCCTTGCGGTTCATAACGGAAAAAACTTTATAAATGTTTTCGTAGTAGAAGGAATGGTTGGATATAGACTTGGAGAATTTGCTCCAACCAGAACATTCAGAAGTCATGGAAGAATTGTTGCCCGAGAAATTTCTAAGACATAAGGATATTAAAAATATGGAATATACTGCAGTTGCAAAATCAATAAGAATGGGACCAAGAAAAGTAAGGCTTATTGCTGATTCTGTTCGCAAAGTAGAATCAATAGATAAATCTTTAAATATTCTTGCTCTTCTTAAACAAAGAGCAGCAAGTCCAATTGAGAGTACTTTAAAAAGCGCAGTAGCAAATGCAATAAATAGAGGTGCTAAGAGAGAAGATCTTCTTGTAAAAAGTATAGAAGTTATGGAAGGACCGGCTATTAAAAGATTCAGACCGTCTACCAGAGGAAGAACCCATCCATACAAAAAGAGAAGCTCGCATATAAAAATAGTATTAGAAGAAAAACCATCAATTAGTAAAGCTTTGGAGGTTCAAAAATAATGGGACAGAAAATTAATCCAAAAATTTTAAGATTAGGACCGGTTTACAACTGGAGCAGTCGTTGGTTCGACGATAAAAGATATAAAGAAACTATGCTTGAAGATTATAAATTAAGGAAAGCTCTTATGGAAAAGCTTGAGGCAGCAGGAATTTCTAGTATCGAAATAGAGAGATCAATAAACAGTATTAAAATTATAATTTATGTACTAAGACCCGGTATGGTAATTGGAAGAGCGGGAACAGGGATGGAAGAATTGAAAAAATTTCTGGTTTCGATTCTTCCTATAAAAAAAGATGGAAAAAATGCCGCAAAGCTTGACATTAGAGTTGAGCCTATTAAGGAACCAAATCTGGATGCCTATTTGGTTGCAAAAGGTATATCTGACCAGCTTTTAAAAAGATTCCCACATAGAAGAGTTATGAATCAGTCGATCGGGAGAATTATGGGAGCCGGAGCCAAGGGAGCAAGAATAGTTTTGTCGGGAAGAATTGGTGGAGCCGAGATTGGAAGACGGGAAAAACTCCAGCAAGGAAAAGTTCCCCTTTCTACAATAAGAGAAAACATAGAATTTGCCAGCGTTCCAGCGCTAACTAAAAAGGGATATGTCGGAATAAAAGTATGGATAAATAAAGGAGAAAAATAGATTATGTTAGTCCCAAAAAGAGCAAAATACAGAAAACAACACAGAGGAAGAATGAAAGGTAACGCTACCCGAGGAAATAAACTTGCTTTTGGTGAGTTTGGAATTTTATCGATGGGATCTGCCTGGATAACTTCCCGGCAAATTGAGGCGGCAAGACGTGCGATTACCCATTATATTCAAAGAGGAGGAAGAGTATGGATTAGAATTTTTCCGGACAAGCCTGTTACAAAAAAACCAGCCGAAACAAGAATGGGTGGAGGAAAGGGAGACGTTTATGAATTTGCAGCACCGGTTAAGCCGGGAAGGATGCTTTTTGAAATGGGTGGAGTTACTAAGCAAATAGCGCATGAAGCATTTCGTCTTGCATCGCATAAGTTACCCGTTAAGACATTAATTGTTAATAAAGATACAGAAGCAAAATGAAAAAAAAGAATAAAAAAGAATTATTTACAAAAACAGTAAGCGAGCTTAGAAAATTGCTTACCGAAAAAAGGAATGAACTATTTTCGGCAAGACAAGATTTAGCTCAAAATAAACTTAAAGATCAGAGATCTATATTCTGGAAAAGAAAAGAAATTGCTCAAATTTTAACCGAAATAAGAGCAAAAGATCTATCTACAGAAAAGGAGGAGCTTATAAAAAATGCAAAAAACGTTTGAGGGTAATGTAATATCATCTAAAATGCAAAATACTGTTGTGGTAGAGGTTGTCCGAAGAAAGCCTCATCCGCTTTACAGAAGGCTTCTTAAAAGAAGTACAAAATTTAAAGTGGATATATCGGGGAATTCCGTAAAAGTAGGAGATAAAGTAAAGATTGTGGAAACTAAACCTATGTCAAAAGGCAAGTATTTTAAAATAATGGAGGTAATTAAATAATGATTCAGCACAGAAGTATGTTAAAATCAGCAGATAATTCGGGAGCAAAGTCTCTTATGGTCATCCATATTTACGGAGGATCAAAAAGAAAGTTTGGATACTTGGGAGATCTGTTGAATTGCGTAGTTAAAGAAGCAACGTCTTCGGGACAGGTGAAGGCTTCCGAAATGGTAAAAGTTGTACTGGTCAGGTCCAGAAAAGAGTATAAAAGAAAAGACGGATCGTATATAAGATTTTCGGATAATGCTGGAGTAGTAATAGATAATATAAAAGATAAAAATCCAAGAGCAACAAGAATTTTTGGTCCTATTGCGCGAGAGGTAAAAGAAAGAGGGTTTGCAAAAATAGCCAGTATGGCAATAGAAGTTTTATAATATATGAAATTAAAAAAGGGAGATGAAGTAAAGGTTGTAAGAGGAAAAGATAAAGGAAAAACAGGGAAGGTAGAAAAAGTTTTTCCAAAATTGAATAAGATTGTTATTCCAAACGTTAATTTATTTAAGAGGCATTTAAAAGCGAGGTCTCAAAATCAGCCGTCTGAAATAATAACTTTAACAAAACCTTTACAGGTATCAAATGTAAAACTTGTCTGTCCGAAATGCCATCTTACAACAAGAGTCAGTTATAAGTTAGATAATAAGAGTAAAATTAGAATCTGTATAAAATGCAGACAGGAGATATAAATATGGCAAACTTTAAAAAAAGAATTAAAGAGGAAATTGCGCCAAAGTTACAAAAAGATTTAGGAATTAAAAATTCTATGGCTGTTCCTAATATTTCAAAAATTGTCATAAATGCAGGGGTTAAGAATGCAACAGTAGATAAGAAAAATTTAGAAATTGTACTTTCGGCGCTGTCGGAAGTTACAGGGCAAAAACCTAAAATTACGGCTGCAAAAAAATCTATTGCCACTTTTAAATTAAGAGAGGGCGATAAAATTGGGCTTGTTGTAACTTTAAGAGGAGAAAGAATGTTTAATTTTTTTGAAAAACTTGTAAATATAATATTTCCAAGACTTAGAGATTTTCATGGAATAAGAAAAGAGAGTTTTGATAAATCGGGCAATTATACTCTTGGATTTGGTGAATTTAGTATTTTTCCCGAGATAGACGTTGGGAAAATGGACGCGGCTTTAATTGGGCAAGGAGTTGAAATAAGTATTGTAACAAACGCCAGAAATAAAGATGAGGGTTTTAAGTTGCTTTCGGCTTTAGGAATGCCGTTTGAAAAATAATTATGGCAAAAGTATCAAGCATAGTAAAATTTAATAAAAAGCAGAAATTTACAACAAGAGAAAGAAACAGATGCAGTATCTGCGGAAGAGCAAGAGCTTATATGAGGCGATTTGGTCTATGTCGCATTTGTTTTAGAGAAAGAGCAGTGAAAGGAGAACTTCCGGGTGTTCTTAAGGCAACCTGGTAGTAATCTAATTAAATTATGAATCATACAGTATCCGATTTTATTATTAGAATAAAAAATGCAGCATTAGCACGAAGGAGAGAAATTATTGCTCCTTATACCCGCATAGCGCGAGATATTGCAAAAGTTTTAGAAAAAGAAGGATTTTTAGAAGAAGTTAGGCAAGAGACTGTTGATAAAAAGAAGATGTTGAGTTTTAAAATAAGATACAGAAATAGAGTGCCGGTTTTGACAGATGTTAAGATTATTTCTAAACCTTCTATTAGAGTATACACGCCGTCGAAGAATATAAATGTAAGCCAAAGAAAAGGAATGTTTATTTTTGTTCTCTCGACAAGTGAAGGAATTTTAACGGGGCGAGAAGCAATAAAAAAGAATTTGGGCGGAGAAGTTTTATTTAAAATTTGGTAAGAATATGTCTAAAATAGGAAAAAAACCAGTTGATATTAGAGAAGGAGTAACTGTTTCTATAGAAACAGAAGTGGTTAAAGTTAATGGACCAAAGGGATTTTTATCTTTTAAAATTCCTGGAGAGGTTTCGGTAAAAGTTTCGGACAGCAAAATAGAGCTTTCCGAAAAAGATCAAGAAGCCGGTAACTCAAGAGCCTTGCTTGGTCTGACTCGATCAATAATTTCGAACATGATTACAGGAGTATCGTTGGGGTTTGAAAAGAAACTTGAACTTGCCGGAGTTGGATATAGAGCTCAGGTATCGGGAGAAGATCTAATGCTTTCTCTTGGTTTTTCTCATCCTGTTAAAATTAGACCAGACGAAGGGATTAAATTTCAGGTTGCGGACAATGCTATTATTATTTCGGGAATCGATAAGGCGCTAGTTGGAAATACTGCAGCAAAAATTAGAGCAATTAGGCCGCCTGAGCCTTATAAAGGTAAAGGAATTAAATATCAGGGAGAAGTTATAAGAAGAAAGGCAGGAAAGGCGGCAAAAGCAGTAGGAGGAGCAAAATAATGAATAAAATAAATATAAAAACTAAAAGAAAAATAAGAGTAAGGTCAAAAGTAAAAGGCACTTTAGCGCGGCTAAGGCTTTCCGTGCATAGGTCAAATAAATCTATTTATGCACAGCTTATAAACGACGATAAGGCAGAAACAGTTTTAGGAGTGTCAGAAAAACATCTGGGAAAAGATGTAAAAGGAAAAAAATCCGATAAGGCAAAAGAACTGGGTCTTTTTTTAGCAAAATTGGCAATTTCTAAAAAAATAAAGAATGTAGTTTTTGACAGAGGAAGCTATGTATACCATGGAAGAATAAAACAAGTGGCAGAAGGTGCAAGGGAAGGAGGGCTTAAATTTTAATGGCAGATTTTAGAATAGGAGAACAAAAAACAGATAGTAATTTCGAAGAAAAAATAATTCAGGTAAACAGAGTTTCCAAAAAAACAAAAGGTGGAAATAAAATAGGATTCTCTGTACTAATGGTTGTTGGCGATAAAAAAGGTAAAGTAGGAGTTGGACTAGGTAAGGCTCCAGACGTATCACTAGCAATAAAAAAAGGAATATCGATTGCGAAGAAGCATTTAATAGAAGTCCCAATCATTAAAGGAACAATTCCTTTTAGAGTAGATATAAAATCCGGAGCTGCTAAGATTTTATTGAAACCTGCTCCTGTTGGTTCGGGAGTTATTGCAGGTGGTGCTGTTAGAAATGTTGTTACGGCAGCAGGAATAGAAAATATATCGTCTAAAGTTTTAGGAACAAAAAATCAGGCAAGCAATGTCTATGCGACCATAGAGGCTCTTATTAGGCTATCACAGCGATATAAAAAATTAAAGGAAAGATAAATATGTCTTTAAATAAACTTAAAAAAATAAAAAAAATATCAAAAAAGAGGCTTGGTCAGGGACATGGTTCGGGTCGCGGAAAAACAGCCGGAAGAGGAACTAAAGGGCAAAAAGCAAGAAGCAAGGTATCCCTTTCTTTTGAGGGAGGCGCACTGTCTCTTATAAAAAGACTTCCTTTCAGGCGCGGTAAAGGAAAAAATAAGGTTTTTAATAAAAAACCTATGATCATAAATGTTAAGGTTCTAAATTTGCTAAGAAAAGATAGCATAGTTGATATAGGAACCTTAATTAAAAATAAAATTGTAGATGAAAAAGATGCTAAAATGTATGGAATAAAGATTTTAGGTGAAGGAAACATAAAAATACCTTTAACTATTAAATTGCCTATCTCAAAAGGTGCAGCAAGCAAAATTAAAAAAGCTGGTGGCAAGGTAGAATAAAATGAATTCTCATTTGTCTTTTTTTAAAAAAAGTTTTAAAACTCCTGATGTAAGATCAAAGATTCTATTTACTGCAGCAATTTTTATAGTTTTTAGAATCTTTGCTCATATTCCTGTCCCTGGTGTAGATGTAGTTCAGCTAAAAGCTCTTTTTGCAAGCAATCAATTCTTGGGTCTCTTGGATATTTTTTCAGGTGGTACTCTTGCCAATTTTTCTGTGATGGCGCTTGGACTTAATCCATATATTAACGCGTCTATTATTTTGCAGCTTTTAACAATGATTTTTCCAAAACTTGAAGAGCTATCAAAAGAAGGAGATGCAGGCAGACAAAAAATTAACCAATATACAAGAATGTTAACAATTCCTCTTGCTTGTCTTCAAGCAATAGGAATGTATGCACTATTAAGAAGCCAAGGAATAATAAATGTATTACCTGCTATTGAACTTGTTGCATTTGTTGCTACTGTCTGTGCTGGTACTGTTCTTCTTATGTGGTTCGGAGAACTTATTACCGAAAAAGGAATAGGGAATGGAATTTCTCTTCTTATTTTTGCAGGAATCGTAGGCGTCCTGCCAGTTTCTTTTGCTCAAACATTATCAACTATAAATGCGGAAAATATATTTAATATCTTAATTTTTGCAGTGATGGGAATAATTGTAATATCGTCCATAGTTGTTATAAATGAAGCAACCCGGCAAATTACTGTTTACTATGCAAAAAGAGTTCGTGGAAATAAAATCTATGGCGGTCAGTCAACGCATCTTCCTTTGCGATTAAATCAAGCGGGAGTTATTCCTATCATTTTTGCAGTTTCCCTAGTCTTATTGCCTTCTCTTCTTGCTAATTATTTAACAGCATCAAAAACAGAATTTATTAAAAATATTGCCTTCACTTTTGCGTCGTGGTTTAATCCAGATGGATTTTTCTATAATTTTTTATACTTCTTCTTGGTTGTGGGTTTTACTTATTTTTATACGGCCGTCATTTTTAATCCTAAAAAAATTTCCGGAGAAATACAAAAATATGGAGGTTTTATACCAGGAATCAGACCTGGCACTCCAACGGCAAATTTTTTAAATTATATTTTAACTCGGATAACTCTTGCGGGTGCAATTTTTCTAGGACTTATTGCAATTTTTCCAACCATTGCCAAAACATTTACAAATGTTCAAAACCTTGCTCTTGGCGGGACAGGTATTTTAATAGTAGTATCTGTTGTTCTTGAAACAATTAAAGCTATCGAAGCACAGCTCGTAATGAGGAATTACGACGCTTATTCAAAACAAAAATGAAGATAGTACTAATAGGAATTCAAGGGGCAGGAAAATCAACGCAGGGAAATTTACTTTCCGAAAAACTTAAAATACCCTACCTTTCTACAGGACATATTTTTAGAGAATTATCAAAGGAAAAAACTAAACTTGGAAGATATGTTAAGGAGGTAATGAATGCCGGATATCTTATCCCAGACAGAAAAACTGTTTCTATTGTTGCGGAGTATCTAAAAAGGCCCGAATATAAAAATGGGTATATTATTGATGGATTTCCAAGAACTTTAAATCAAGTAAAGTTTTTTAAAAATGGCGCAGATAAGGTTGTCTATTTAAAAGTATCCGACGAAGAGGCTTTAAAAAGATTAAGTTTTAGAAATGGAGAAGGTAGAGAAGACGAAAATCCAAAAGCAGTTGCAAAAAGAATTGAGTCATTCCATAAATTTACAGAACCGGTTTTAGATTATTATGGTGGAAAAGGGATGCTTATAGAAGTTGATGGAGAAAAAGCTATCAAAGATATTTATAGCGGAATATTGATAAAGATCAATGGGGACCGGTAATTTTGTTATTGGTATAATAAGTAAGATTGGAAGCGGTAAATTAATATCTGCTTCCTTTTTTTGAATCAAAAAGATGTAAGAAAATATGAATATAGTATTTATTGGACCGCCTTATGCGGGAAAAGGAACACAGACGAAATTGTTAGCAGATAAGCTGCAGATCCCTGTTTATTCAATGGGAGCACTTATTCGTGAGGCATACGAAAATAAAGATCCTCGCGCAATTGAAGGATTTGAAAATTATAGCCTAAAAGGGAAACATCTTCCAACCAAACTTAAATTCGCTTTTCTTGAGAAAAATTTAAATAATTCCCCGAAAGGATTTATTCTAGACAATTTCCCTGCAACAGAAGAAGATCTACAGGCGTTCAATAAATATCTTGATGAACATCACAAAAAAATCGGTAAAGTTATTTATCTGAGGATCTCAGAGGAAGAAATGCGCAAAAGAATGCAGTCGCGGGGAAGAAGAGATGATAGTCCCGATATTGTTGATGCCCGGAGGGAAAATCAGGATAAGGATAGAGTCCCTGTAATTGAGTTTTATAAAACATTAGGTATTTTGGAAGAAATAGATGGTGAAAAAAATATGAGTGAGGTTCAAAAGGACATTTTAAGTAAATTAGAAGTTCAACAAGTTTAAAAATTCATGATTAATATAAAAACCCCAGAAGAAATTAAGATAATGAGGGAGGGCGGAAAAATCTTAGCATCTGTTCTCTCCGAACTTTTAAAAAATATTAAGCCGGGAGTAACCGAACTTGAAATAGATAGTCTTGCAGAAAAACTTATTCTAGAAAAAGGTGCAAAGCCGGGTTTCAAAGAAGTAAAAGGATACAAAAACACTATTTGTGTTTCAACTAATAATGTTGTAGTTCATGGCATCCCAACAGATTATAAGTTTAAATCTGGTGATGTAGTAGGAATTGACTGCGGAGTTTTCTATAAAGGTTTTCATACAGATGCAGCGGAAACGATTCTAATTGACGTTGAAGTTCCTCCGCGCCAAGAGATTCAAATATTTTTGGAAACAGGAAAGAGAGCACTACGTGATGCAATTAAAGTTGCAAGAGCTGGCAATAGAGTTGGTCATATTTCAAAAACAATTCAGGATATAGTTGAAGGAAATGGATATTCGATTGTTAGATCGCTCGTAGGACATGGAGTAGGAAAATCTCTTCATGAAGAGCCAGAAGTTCCGGGCTTTCTTGATTTTGAGATAAAAAAGACACCTCTTCTTAAAGAAAACATGACAATTGCTATTGAAATTATTTACAATTTTGGAAAAAGTGACGTTAAATATTTAAACGAAGACGGCTGGACAATTGCAACTGAAGATGAAGGAATTTCCGGACTTTTTGAAAGAACAATAGCTATAACAAAAAATGGACCATTAATTTTAACTGAATAGTTGTTCTTTGAGTGTAGATTTGATATAATCTAAACTCAAAAGGCAAAAAGTTAAAATCAAAAAATTTAATCTTTTGGTTTTTTTGCTTTTTGATTTTTTTATGGTTCATCAGGGGTCTTTTGAGGTAGACGGAGTTGTTAAAGAAGCATTGCCAAACACTCTTTTTAGAATAGAACTCGAAAATGGCAATATAGTTCTTTGTCATCTTTCGGGAAAGATGAGGATGCATTTTATAAAAATTTTACCCGGAGACAAGGTAAAACTTGAAATGACTCCATATGACAAGGCAAAAGGCAGAATTACATATAGATATAAATAAGTATGAAAGTACAAGCAAGCGTTAAGCCAAGATGCATGAAGTGCAAGATAATTAGAAGGAAGGGTGTTGTTCGTGTTGTTTGTGAAAATCCAAAACATAAACAAAGACAGGGGTAATTATGAGAATCGCAGGAGTTAATATTCCAGATGAAAAAAGAATAGATATTGCCCTATCTTATATTTATGGTATTGGCAGAGGCAATGTCTTGGAGGTTCTTAAAAAAGCAGGAGTAGATATTGCAAAAAGAACAAAAACCCTTTCCGAAGAAGAGCAAAAAAAAATTCAAAAAGTTTTAGAAGTTTATAAAGTAGAAGGAGACCTAAGGGCAGAAGTATCTGCAAATATTAAAAGACTTAAGGAGATTGGATCATATAGAGGGTTTAGGCATGGCAAAAGTCTTCCTGCAAGAGGACAAAGAACAAGATCAAATGCCAGAACTAAAAGAGGCAAGAGAGTAACCATAGGAGCAATCAAGAAAGAGGTAGCAGCAAAAATGGGAATTACATCCGATAAAAAATAAGATATGGCAGAAAAAAAATCAACCCCGATCAAATCGGGGTCAAAAACAATAAAGGCATCTTCATCTAAGACTAAAAAAAGAGCAGGAGTTTTAGTTTCTGAGCATGGTCGGGCGTATATTACTGCAACTTTTAATAATACATTGGTTACTATTACCAATAAAGAAGGAAGTACAATTTCTTGGGGATCTTCTGGGTCTTCTGGATTTAAAGGGACCAGAAAATCTACCCCGTATGCTGCAACAATTGCCGTAGAGAATGCTGTTAAAAAAGCCGCCGAGAAGGGATTAAAGATCGTAGATGTTTACGTAAAAGGTCCGGGATCGGGAAGAGACTCGGCACTACGCGCAATAAGAACAGGTGGTTTATCAATTTCTTTAATCTCGGATATTACGCCTATTCCGCACAATGGTCCAAGACCAAAGAAGAAGAGGAGAATATAGAAAGTTATGGCTAGATATACAGGACCAAAACACAGATTAGCAAGAAGAGAAGGAGTTAATATATTAGATAAGACTTCTGCGAGTCTTACAAGACGTCTTAATATTCCGCCTGGACAGCACGGTCGAAAAAGACATAAAAGACTTTCGGAATATGGTCTCCAGCTTAGAGAAAAGCAAAAAGTTAAGGCAACTTACGGAGTTTTGGAAAGGCAATTTAAAAGAATAATAGGCACTGCATCTAGCAGAAAAGGAGATACAGGAGAAATTTTGATGTCTCTTCTTGAAACAAGACTTGATAATATTGTTTATAGGCTTGGACTTGCAAAAACAAGAACAATGGCTCGCCAGCTAGTCTCGCATAGACACGTTCTTGTCAATGGAAAAAAGATGAATATCCCTTCTTACGCAGTCAAGATAGATGATCTAATTTCTCTTTCTCCAAAAATTAAAAAAACGACAAATGTTTCAAAAATTATAGAAGAGAAGAATAACGAAATCTTATCTTTTTTACAAAGAAAAGGGGATGTAGGTAAATTAGTAAGATATCCTAAAAAGGACGATTTGCAGGTGCCCTTTAATTTACAACTGATCATTGAATATTACTCGCGATAATGGTAAAATAATTCATTATGCTTGAACCAATCTTAAAAGTTAAAGAAGAAAAAATAGAAAAAGATTTTGGAGAATTTGTAATTGAGCCGCTTGAGCCCGGATACGGTCATACTTTAGGAAATTCTTTAAGACGAGTGCTTCTGTCATCTATTCCGGGAGCTGCTGTTACATCTATTAAAATTTCAGGAGTAAGGCATAAATTCACTACATTGCCTGGACTTAAAGAAAATATCGTAGATTTCTTACTTAACATAAAAGGTTTAAATCTTCGCTTGCTTGACTCAAAAACTACAAGTACTATTAAGCTCTCGGTTAATGGTCCTAAAAAAATTACAGCAGGAGATCTTGATTTGCCAGAAGATGTTTCGATCGTAAATAAAGATCATTATTTGGGGCATTTAGGAGATAAAAAAGCAAAGCTAGACATGGAATTGACTGTAGAAAAAGGACTAGGATACTCTTTGGCAGAAGAGAGAAAAATATCGACCGTAGGTGTTATTCCAACCGATGCAATTTTTACACCTGTTAGAAGAGTTAATTATGAAGTTTACGCAACTCGTGTTGGAAGGCAGACAAATTTAGATAAGTTAACGCTTCAAATTTGGACCAATGGCGCAATTTCTCCCAGAGCGGCATTAGATGAAGCAGGAAGAATTCTTGCCTCTTACTTTTCTCAAATTTTTCAACCTAAAGCAACTCCTTCCAAAGAAGCTTCTTCTCCAGTATCCGCTATTGCAGAAAATGTTTTACGTCTTACGATTGATGAGCTAGATCTTCCAACCAGAATATATAATAGTTTAAGAAACGGAAAAATAGAAACTTTCGCAGATCTTCTTGCTGTTTCAAGAAAAGAGTTAATGTCCATGAGAAACATGGGAGGTAAGTCAATTGGAATTATCCAAAGCAAGCTTAAGGGTAAAGGGATAGAGTTGCCAGAATAAAATTTCTAAATCCTAAGATGAATTTTAAAATTTATGAAAAAAAATGTTTTTGGAAGAAAGTTCAAGAGAGATGTCAACGAAAGAAAAGCTTTATTTAAAAGCTTAATGTCCTCCTTGGTCCTTAGAGAAAGAATTAAAACAACAGAAGCAAAAGCAAAATCTATTAGAGCAGATGTTGATAAGCTTATTACAACAGCTAAAAAAAACCAAGACAACGCAAGGAGATTTCTCGCAAAATCTTTATCCCCAGATGCTTTAGAGAAATTAATTATAAAGGTGGCTCCAAGATTTAAAGATAGGCAAGGTGGGTACACAAGAATAATAAGGCTTGGAAAAAGAGTTTCGGACCATGCCCAAATGGTTGTAATGGAATGGGTAGAAAAAGAAGTTATAGTAGAAATTGAAAAAGAAACTCCAAAAAAAGTAAAAGTAAAAAAAACCAAAAAACCGTCTTCTATCAAAACTTCTGCTATTAATAAGCCTATTACAAAAAAATCAAAGACTAGGGAAAAAGCAAAGCCTAAGGCTAAGGTAAAATCAAAATCAACAAGTAAGAAATAACTATGGATAAATCAACCAAGTCAACTAAATTAGCAGATATTAAAAGATCATGGCATCTGGTTGAAGTTAATGGAAAAATATTGGGCAGAATTTCTTCCGATATCGCCAAGCTTTTAATGGGAAAATCAAAGTCTTACTATGTTAGGAATTTGGATTGCGGAGATTACGTAGTTGTTATAAATGCTTCTGGCGTAAAGGTTACCGGGAAAAAAGAAACAGATAAAAAATATTACAGGCACTCTGGTTATCCTGGAGGATTAAGAACCGAAACACTTAAAGAATTGCGGGAATCAAAACCAGAAGAGATTATAAGGCACGCCGTAAAAGGAATGCTGCCTCAAAATAAATTAAGAGATAGAATGCTTACAAGGCTTTTTGTCTACAAAGATGAAGCGCATCCTTATACCGATAAATTGAATAAAAGTTAAACTATGCCAAGAAAAAAAATATCAACCGAATCAGAAGAACCAACTCAAAAAAAGTCTAGCTCCAAAAAAGATTTTGTCTATTCTGTTGGGAAAAGAAAAGAAGCGGTTGCCAGAATAAAACTTTATCCAACTGGAGACGGAGAGCTAAAAAAAGGAGATATAATAGTAAATGGCAAAAAAATCGAGGAATATTTTCCACACGAAGTAGAGAAAGCAAAATATCTAGAACCACTTAATATTACCAATACTATTGGGAAATATTCTTTTACTGTAAAGGTTTCAGGAGGAGGAACAAGTTCTCAGCTTGATGCATTAATTCTTGGAGTTTCCCGAGCACTTACAAAATTTGATAGCGAAAAATATAAAGTTCTTTTACGAAAAAAAGGTTTCCTCACCCGCGATGCAAGAGTTAGAGAAAGAAGAAAAATTGGAATGGGCGGAAAATCAAGACGAAAAAGACAAAGTCCTAAGAGATAATCTGTTAAACGCCATTTGCCGAAGGTCTTGCTCCCATTCTTCGTTCTCTTTTGGAAAATCTAACTAAAGATCCAACAAAGTCTTTCATTTTAACTCCCGGAAAAAATGTATCAATAAAGTCTAGTTCGGTATTTCTACCAGATAGCCATCCAACATCCGAGATACGGTGTTCGCCAGAAGTTCTAATAATAAGATCTGCAGAAGGAACCAATCCCTCTCCATCTCTAAGACTGGCTACAATCTCTGGAGTTAATTCAACTTCTGGAGAAAGATGTCTTGCTTTTTCCATCATTCTTAGTTCCTGATCTTCTCCTCCAAATCCAAGCGCTGCATAAAGAACCTGCCCGGTATTGTATTGTGTTTCTTTCTCGGTATTTTCTATTAAATCTTTTAGACTTGGTCTTCTTTCTAAGATATCCCGTCTGCCGATTTGTATAAATTTGTTATTTCTCTCTCTCAGTTCCGGGCGGATTGATTCTAGGGTAGATTCAAACAGACCCATTAAATAATTTACTTCATGTTCGGGCCTCTTAAGATTATCGATTGAAAACCCCCATACTCCTACAAACGGAATATGTTCCGAAAGCTCAGAAAAATCCCTAAAAGCTTGTGCGATTACTTCTGCTCCTTTTTTGTGGCCTAAATGAGTAGCAAGTTTTTTTGCCTGAGCCCATCTGCCATTTCCATCTGGAATAATAAATACATTTTGGGGCCATCCATCTTCGGGGATTTTTTTAAGCTCAGAAAAGCGATCGAATATACTCCGTTGTTTTATTTCTTTATGGTCGCTAAGATCTAATATTCCTACTCCATGAATAAGCATGTCTCCTGCGTCCATATTTCTTGCGTGTCGGTTTTCAGGTGATGTCATATCGTAAGAGGTTATTTTACTTAAAATGAAGTCAATGTGCAAGTGTCGGGGAGCGGGGAATTGAACCCCGTCCACACGCACCCCATGCGCGCATTCTACCGGTAAACTACTCCCCGAAAATTCAAAATTTACATCTTGTATTTTAACATAAGAATGATTACAATTGAAACGAAAATGGCTAAAAATCAATCTTCTCAAAAACTACAGCCAAACGGTCCCACAGAATCTTCAAAAAAACTTGAAGCAATAAATCTTGCAATGGAGCAAATAGAAAAACAATATGGAAGAGGCTCTATTATGCGATTTGGAGAAGGTGGTAAAAAATTTGATGTTTCTGTTGTATCAACTGGTAGTCTTCCTTTAGATTTAGCGCTTGGAGTAGGAGGGTTGCCAAGGGGTAGGATCGTCGAAATATTTGGGCCCGAAGCATCCGGAAAAACTACAATTTGTCTTTCGATTATTGCCGAAGCTCAAAAAAGCGGAGGAGTTGCCGCATTTGTTGATGCCGAACATGCCCTGGATCCATTGTGGGCGCAGAAGCTTGGAGTAAAACTTGATGAGCTTTTAATTTCCCAACCCGATACCGGAGAACAGGCTTTAGAAATTGCAGAAAGTTTAATTAGAAGTGGCGGAGTTGATGTTTTGGTTATAGATTCAGTTGCCGCACTCGTTCCCCGCGCAGAAATAGAAGGCGAAATGGGAGACTCAATGATGGGGCTACATGCAAGACTCATGTCACAGGCTTTAAGAAAACTTACGGGTGTAATTTCTAAATCAAAAACAATTGTAATATTTACTAATCAGCTTAGGCAAAAAATTGGAGTTATGTTTGGAAATCCCGAAACAACAACTGGCGGACTTGCCCTTAAATTTTATGCATCCGTAAGGCTTGATAGCAGAAAAATAGAAACACTTAAGGATGGAGATAGAGTAATTGGTTCAAGACATAGAGTAAAGGTTGTAAAAAATAAAGTAGCTGCGCCTTTTAGAATTGCAGAGTTTGATGTAACTGCCGAAAGTGGAATTTCAAAAGAAGGCGGAATTGTAGATGTAGGAGTTGAAATGGGAATTATTCAAAAATCCGGAGCATTCTTTAGATTTGGAGAATTAATGCTTGGACAGGGAAAAGAAGCCACGAAAATGTTTTTAAAAGAAAAGCCAGAGACCGCCAAAAAGATTGTTGATGAAATCATGAAAAAAAGCGTATCTGCCGGTACCCCCGTTGCTGTTGGAATAGAAGAAAAAGAAACCGCTTAATGGATGAGTTTGAAAAGTTTTACAATAAGGCATTAAAATTCCTCTCGTATCGTCCTCGGTCAATTGATGAAGTCAGAAAAAATCTCTTAAATTCCCGCGGACGATTTGGTTCTACAAAAAACAATACAGCTCCTGAAATTGCGGATAAAATAATAGAAAAGCTTAAAGAATATAAATTTTTAGATGATAAAGAATTTGTAAAATGGTGGATAGAGCAAAGGACCAATTACAAGCCTCGTTCTTTAAGATTAATAAAAATAGAATTGGGGCAGAAAGGAATTGATAAAGAATTAATAGAAGAAGTTGTTGAGCATTTAGAGAATAAGGTTGATGATTTACAGTCAGCTAGAAACTTAATCGAGAGAAGACGAAGTAAGTATAAGGGTTTGCCTCGAGATGAGAAGTTTCAAAAAGTCGCCCGCTTCCTTTCTTCAAAAGGTTTTAACTACGATATTATTAAGGAAGTATTTAAAGAAATAAAATAAATGTTTTTTGCTTCGGGGCTAAAATTTTCTTGTTCCGCAGCTCATGCTACAGTAATGCTGTCGCTCAAGGAATTCGAAATGCGAACGAAAAAAATTCTGTCCCTCAGCTCCAACTTATTCACTGCTCATTACTCATAAACAACATAACTAGTTGCAAATTGCTATTTATGATATAATTTACATAAGGCAATAGAGAATTGTTCCGCCAAAGGCGAGACAAACAAGAGGTTTAAAAATATATGAGAATAAACCCCTTAGGCAAAATAATTTTAAAAAGGAATTAAATTTCCTTTTTCTTCTATTGTCTTCAAATAAATTATGGTAGCACAATCAACCCCGATTAAATCGGGGACAAAAGATCTTATAGATCTTGAAAAAAAACTTTTAGAAAAAGAAGAAAAAATCGAGAAAGAAAAACTATCTCTTGAGAAAGAGAAAGAAGAAATCTCGGATCTTAAAAAAGAGTACAGGGAGAAACTTTCCAAAACCACATCTCTAACCTTAGAAGAAGCAAAAAAAGAACTTTTTGCCCAGGTTGAAGATAAAGAATCTCAGGAGGTTGCCCGAATTATTAGAGAGGCAGAAGAAAAAGCTAAAATAACAGCAGATAAAAAAGCGCAGGAAATATTGGTAGATAGTATGCGTCATGGAGCGCTTGATTATATTGCAGAGTTTACTCTATCAACCGTTAAAATTCCGGACGAAGAAATAAAAGGAAGGATCATAGGAAAAGAAGGCCGAAACATAAGAGCCTTCGAACAAGCAACCGGCGTTGATGTTGATTTAGATGAGGAAGGTGTAATAAGACTTTCATCTTTTGATCAGGTAAGACGAGAAGTTGCAAGAAGATCCTTAGAGAAACTCATAAAAGATACAAGAATTCAGCCGTTTAGAATTGAAGAAATTGTTGATCAAACCCGCCAGGAAGTCGAAAAAATAATGTTTGAAGAAGGAGAAAAGCTTGCTCATGAAGTAGGAGTTTTTAACCTTTCAAAAGATCTTTTATCGATATTAGGCCGTTTTAAATTTAGAACTTCTTACGGACAAAATTTAGTAGTCCATACTCTAGAAGAAACAAAAATAGGAATTAATTTAGCAAACGAAGTAAAGGCAAATGTAAATGTTGTAAGACTCGGATGTTTATTTCACGATATAGGAAAAGTTGTAGAGGGCGAAGGAAGCCACGTAAAGCTTGGAGGAGATCTTCTTAAAAGATTTAATATTCCGGAACCTGTAATAAATTGTGTACTCGAGCATCACGAAGACAAGCCATTTTCTTCGATTGAATCGGTCATAGTCTATATTGCCGATTCAATCTCTGGTGCAAGGCCGGGAGCACGTTACGAAGATGTTGAGGGATACACAAAAAGACTTAAGGAAATGGAAGAAATTGCAAAAAAATATGAAGGTGTTGCCGATGCCTATGCATTCGAGGCGGGCAGAGAGCTTAGAGTAATTATTGATCCGGGAAAACTTGATGATGCACAAACCACAATTGTTGCACAAAAAATAAGAGAAGAAGTAAGTAGTTCCTTGGCGGTTCCCGGAGAAGTTAAGGTCACTGCAATAAGAGAATTTCGGGCAATTTCCTCGCAGTCTGATTTTCAATCTTAACTCTCCCGCGTTAAACCATCAAAACGTAATCATTTCCACAAATTGACTACTTGACAATGTTTCGTTTTAATTGTATTTTTAATCTAAATACAGTATCAATTGTCCAGAAGGTGGTGATTATTTTTGACAAAAAGAGATCTTATAGAGATCGTTGCAAAAAAAGCAAACTTAACAAATAAAGCATCAAGAGATGCAGTTTCGGCATTCGTAGCATCTATTCGCGATTCCCTAAAAAGAGGAGAAAAAGTTGTAATAACAGGTTTTGGAACATTTAGTATTAGAAATAGAGTAGAAAGAGTTGGCCGAAATCCAAAGACTGGAGCAAAAATTACAATTTCATCCAGAAAGGCACCAGGCTTTACTCCGGGCAAAACTCTTAAAAGAGCAGTTAGATAAAAAGACACCTTTAAAAAAACTTCTTAAAAAGGTTTAAGTATGTTTGTTGTAGTCTTATTATAAGAAGATTTAATTGCAATTTAACCTCAAATTTGCTAAAATACGCTTGCTCTGGGGGGAAGGACCGCTAGTTGCCAACAATTCGTGGGTGACAGGAAAGTCCAGACAGCAGTAAGGAGGGGACGGAGCGTAAGCTCCGACTCGATAGTGTCCAGGCTCTTTATCCACATGTGGAGCCAGGAACAAGTCTTGAATTGACAAGACTTGAGAGCAACAGAGACGAGTGGAAGTGAAACGGGCAATCCTACCTGCTGCAACCTCAGAATGATGCGCTTATCCCGCCTAGCGGGGTAAACACCATCCTTACGGGAGCATCAAGTAGAGGGCATAGATAGATTGCGGTTAATAACAGAATCTGGCTTACTCTCTTCCCAGAGCAATTTAAATCCCCACAAGGGCTTCAGAGATAAAGCAGGATCCGGCAAGATTAGGCAATATCTGGCAATATTCGGCAAGATTTGGTAATATAATTTTATGCAAATACCGCCACCATACAAAATTAGTCCTGCAATATTAGATTTAATCTCCAAAATTGAAGCAAATAGAATATATTTATCATCAATAGAATTGCCTATTCAAATAAAAGAAAAAATTGAAAGAGTCAGTATTTTAAAAAGTTCATTATATTCTGCCAGAATCGAGGGTAATCCGCTAACTTTAGAAGAATTCGATATGGTATCTTCCGAAGAGCAAAAAAATATTGAGATTATCAATATCTTAAAAGCAGTTGAATTTATAGATAAAAATATTAAGATAGGTCAAGAAATTTCCGAAAAAGAAATTTTAAAACTACACACCGTTGTTATGGCAGATTTATTTTCCCAGCACGGTGTTTTTAGGCAGGAGATGGGGGCAATTTTTAATGCTGCAGGGATAGCAGTCTATCTTAGTCCGCCGCCTAAGCAAATATTACCCCTTCTTACAAAATTATTTACCTATATTAATTCAAAGGATGAAAAATTTCCGCTGGTTTCGGCACTAATTGCTCATTTGGTTTTTGAAAAGATTCACCCGTTCATAGACGGTAACGGTAGAGTTGGAAGACTATTAATTTTTGCTATTTTAAGGTCTAAAAATTGGCATTTTGAAGTAAATATTCCTTTTGAGGAATATTTAGACGAGCACAAAAGTGACTATTATTACTATTTGGATATTGGTCTTAAAGAAGCGGAGGAGTAT
>JANWJT010000013.1 GCA_025451755.1 Candidatus Microgenomates bacterium | reverse complement strand
TCAATTACGGTAGCGCTTCCATCGGAATTTATAGATACCCATACATTTTTTGCAAAACCTGCCAGTGCTTCGTCAACAGCGTTATCTATAATTTCTCTTAAGGTTTCGTGAAGACCAACGATATCGGTTGAGCCAATATACATTCCGGGTCTTTTTCTGACCGGCTCGAGACCTTCTAAAACTTGAATTGTTTTTCCGGAATAATCAGACCCCGATTTAATCGGGGCAGAGGATTTGTTATCTTCAGGTTTTGATTTTGATGACGCCATTTATAAAGTATACAAAAAATCGAAGCAGATTTAAATAGCCATTTATACTTTTCTTAGAATTTTCCTAGTCTTTTCAATTGCGTAATTTATAAAATATTTTGGATAATTTATTATTAAATCTTGTGCATGTAAATAATTTATATCTCCTCCTCCAAACCCTCTTTTAAAAATAGATAAGCCATAAAACCTATGATTCTTTTGCTCAAGCGGAGCTACTCCCCAAAAATTATAACGCGTAATCCCTCTTTTCTTTGCTTCTAAAATTGCATGCCATTGAATTAAATACGCCCCTGGATGATCACGTCCGACTTGCGTTGATGTTCCGTAATGATAAACTGCTTCTTTTCCATAAAAAATAATAAAGGCTTGCGCTAAAAGCTTATTATTAAAATAGGCTTTATATAATAGTGCTTTTTTATTTTCTGCAAAAACTTTAAATTGCTCATGTAAATATTGATGAGCAAACGGAATAAATTTTTGTCTGATTGCTGTTTCGATTTGAAGGTCATAAAATTTTTTTATTTCCTTAGGATCTTCCGAAGTTATAATTTTTATTTTCTCTTTTTCGGCTTTTTTTATTTCGTAACGCGTAGTTTTTCGCATTTGTTTTAGTAATTCTTCTTCTGGTTTTGTAATATCAAGTTGAGAAGTTAATTCGGCATGAAGATGCATTGGGGCATTTGTAAATCCATTTTTACTAAACAAACTTCTTGATAAATCGTTATCTAGTAGCTGTGACCTTACTCTTATAAAAGCACAGTCATTAAGAATAGCAATTTTTTTTATTTCTTTTACAAATGCTTTGATCTGCTCTTTATCTTCCCAGTTAATAATGGGTCCTCCGGGAACAATTAAATACTTGCCTCTTTTTGCTTCTTCGACAATCGAGAGCATTACTCCTGTAAGTTTTTTATTTTTGTAGAATCCGGTTCTTTGTATTTTTTGATTTAATTTTTCGTAAAATTCTCCCCAATACCATGAGTGAAGAAAATTAGCCTCATTTTGCTTTTCAATAAAATCTTCCCATTCATTTTTTTCTGCTATTTCACGAGTTTCTATTTGATGCATAAGTTTATTAAATCACAAATTTCCATTGCAGTTTTTTGGGAAATATTTTTATGAGTTGGAAGATTTAAGATTGTTTCAGAAATTCTTTTTGAATTAG
This sequence comes from Candidatus Microgenomates bacterium, assembly GCA_025451755.1. GTDB lineage: Bacteria > Patescibacteriota > Microgenomatia > Levybacterales > UBA12049 > 2-01-FULL-38-21. The sequence goes on along the minus strand of JANWJT010000013.1, from coordinate 15,290 downwards.
ACAATTTATTCTCAATATTTTCTTCAGCTAAATATTTTTTTGGGGCAATGGGGAAATCGTACCAAATATCAGAAACATAAACTCCTTTAGTTTTTAAATAATTAATAAGCTTTTCTCTGTTTTCAACAAAAATTGGAAACCTAAGATTTGAAGATAGGCTAACAAAATCGATAATTTCGTTATTCAGAATTTTACTATCGAGTTCTTCTTTATAGATTTCTGCTATTTCTCTTCTGTGTTTTAATTCTTTATCAAAATTATCAAATTGATAATTTATAAGACTGCAGTACCATTCCGGAAGATTTAAAAATTTATTAATATTTCCTTGCATTGGAGTTGATAATAATTTTGTCTTTTTAAGTATAAAATGCAAAAGGTTTCCGCCAATATCATAGAGTGCTTTTATTTTAAAAGTCAGCAGTGGATATAACTTATCTTTTGATTGCAATATAATGCTTGGATTTCCAAAGATTTCCTTAATATTTTTTTGGCTCCGATTGAATCGGAGTTGGTATTTTTTATTTCTTATTACAACTGCTCCCCCAGAGATTCCGTCGATAATTTTATCTTGGCTAAAAGATAAAACAGTCAAGTCGCCTATTGTCCCTATCTCTTTTTTATTTACATATTTTCCTCCCGCGCAATGAGCTAGATCTTCTATGAGAATTATGCCTTTTTCTTTACAAATTTTTAATATCTCTTCAATTTCGCATGGATAACCGAGTGTATTTTGAACGATTAATGCTTTAATATCTTCTTCGTTGAGAGTTTTTTTAAAATTAGTAGTGGTAAAATTTAAACTAAAGTCTATATCAATTGGAATAGGCTTTAGCCCTGCTTTTTTTATTGCGTCAAAAACTACAAAGCAGGTAAATCCCGTAAAAGCAACGGAAGAATCTTTTGGAAGATTCAAAGACTCAAGGGCATAAGTTAAAGCCTGCCTCCCTTTATAGAATAAAAATGCTTCTCCACTATACTTTTTATTGAGAGTTTTTTTAAGTTTTAATACTTCCCCATTTCCTCCAAAAGCAAGAAGAGATTTTAATACAAATTTAAAATCGTAATTTGATCCCAGAGAATTAAAAACTCTCATATATTTTTTAAAATTATATCTATTACTTCTTTGGGGTGAGTGAATTGAGGAGAATGGCGGCTATTTTTTAGAATATATAATTTGCTGTCTGCAATTTTTTTATTTAAAATTTTCCCATCAACCACAGGAGTTATGCTGTCTTTTTTGCCCCATATAATAATAGTAGGTATGGAAATTTTCTCTGCCTTTAAAGTTTTATCAAACTTAAGAAGATTTATCATTGTCTTTTTCATATTTTCCGAAGCTTCCTTGTAGTCTTTTTCTCCTGTTAGGAAGTATAGAAAATCTCGTGCAATACCCATTCTTCCTAGTTTTCTTCCGGTTTTTGCTATTGTATTAAATACTTTCCTCTTTAATTTTATATATAACTCATTATGATAAATTCCTGCACTGTCTATTAAAATAAGCTTGGAAACTTTATTTGGGTATTTCATCGAAAAAGCCATTGCAATTCTTCCGCCGTTTGAGTGTCCAATAAGAATAATATTTTTCTCGCTTTTAATCTTTTTAGAAAGCCAGCTTACATAATCTTCCATAATCCATGGCCTATCAATTTCTTCTGTAAGTCCAGGAATTTTTAAAAGATTTGCTTTTAAATCTTTTGCTTCCAATTCTTTTGCAAATCTTCCCCATCTATCTAGTGTGTATGTCCAGCCGTGGAGAATATATATTGATGATTGACGATTTATGATTGATGATTGATTCATAGGCCAAATTTTTTTCTTCTTCTCTGCCATATCTTTTCTCTTCTTGCGAGTTTTCCGGCTTCCTCTTTATTTAATAGCAAATTCTCAATTACTCCTTCCAAAAATCTCGCTCCTTTAAAAAGCAAAAGTTCGTTGCCTTTAAGATTTGCTTTTAAATAATCGAGAACTTCTTTTGGATTTATAAATTTTTCAATTTTAACTTTTCCATCGAATAACTCGTTTAATCTTGGATACGTATATTCAGAAACTCTCGGACCCATAAGTATAATTTTATCGAATTTAATTTTAAGTAAAACTTCTGCCAATTTTTCATGCTCCTGTTTCTCTCCTTCTCCCTGCTCGAGCATATCGCCTGCCACTATCCATTTCTTTTCGGCTTTTATATTATCAAACATTTTTAAAATCACGGTCATAGAATCAAGATTAGCATTGTAACTGCTGTCAATGACAGTCGTATTTTTAATTCCTTTAAAAATTGAATTTCTCCCGGGAGGGAGAGAAAAATTTCTAAAAGTTGGGTCAGGTTTAATACTCAATTTTTTTAAAAGGACATTAGACATTGCAATAGCATAGAAAAATTCTCTCGGCAATAGATAATTAAATTTATAAACTTCCTGCCCAATTTTAAAAATTGTTCTATCTTTTAACGCCTCGTGATCTTTAAGATTCTTTATCAAAATCTCCTCAATATGCGATTTAGTTCTTCCGAATTGTTTTTCGATAAGATTTGAGTCTCCGTTTACAATACAAAGTTCTTTTGAATACTCCAGAAAATATCCAAATTCAAATGCAATTGCCTCTTCGACTGTTTTGAATTCTCTCCTGCGAAGCGGGATCTCGCTTCGCGAGACATTTTTTACTAAAGAATCAAAATTCATGCTGTGAGTTCTTGTTGAGTTGGTCCAAAGTGTAATGTCGGGTTTAAGAAGTGTAGCCAGGAACTTTCCTTCTTTGGGTCTGTCGCAATCTGCTTCTACTATATATATATGCTCCTGCGGATTCTTTTTAAAAATCGAAAGTGGCGCAGAAATAAATAAATAAATCCATTCATAAGGCATTAAGCTTTCTCTTTTAAGATCTAAAATATCAAATGGGATTCCATAAGAGCTGTTTGCATGATGAGAATACTTTGCTTTGTTTCCAACTTGAGATTGCAATAAATGAAGAAGAGTGGTTTTACCGCTTGAGCCAGTTACTACTATTATATAGGGTCTCCAGCGAGCGAGTCTTATTTTCGCAAAAATCCTAAAATAATAGGCAAAGGGAAAATAAAGCAATTTCTTAAATCTTGATAGCATTAGATTAGATAGATATCTAATTCTATCAAAAAGTGGGTTTTAACGCGAGGAAACGGAGGCTCTATGCCATTCTCTCGAAAAGCTATGGTCGCGAGTACCAAAAAACGCATTTCCTGTTTTTCCAACAGTTTTTTCTACAACAAAATTAATAAAGTCTTGTCTCTTTTGATCAAGCTCATCATCTTCTCCAATGACCTGGGTACCTAATCCATCTCTAATACAATTTAACTCCTTTCTTAAATTTTTAAGACCTTCAGGAAATTGATCAATCCTTGCAGACTGTCCTCCTAAATCTGCGAATTGCACTGCAAGTCTTACAATTTGTGCCTCTTTTTTAAGTTCGGGAGGTAGGTCGCGCATTAAATCCTCCCCTTCTTTTTGTCTTTGTGAATCATATGGAAAATATGAGCCATGTATTCCTATCTCAACAAGTTTTTTTGTTTTTTCAGGATCTAAAAAATTTGGTAATCCTAGTAGGTCAATCGATTCCACAGCAGATCTTTTACTTTCTTCAACATGAACCGGGGACATTCCTGCGCAATTCACAAGCACATGTTTCTGGTACGCAAATCCTGTGTCGTGATAAACTGCGGCACTGGGAATAGCAAAAGCACTCTCCGGAGTTAAATGCGATGAAAATCTGTCTTTTCTACTAAGAATAGCTCTTGTGACGCACAGGGCGTCGTAAGTTGCCTGAAAAACCGCGTGGGGTGCTCCATGATAAAACAAGTTTGCATTGCTAAAACCCATTCCTCGCAACTGTTCTTCATCTAAAAATAGAAATCGAGATCTTAAAAAATGCAAATATAAATATTTAACGACTTCCTCTCTTTCCGTCTCGGGAAATACATCGCAAGAAGCTAATTTCTCAATTTGACTTAGAACTCCATTGTGGATCACGCTTTCATTCTCTTCGAGTTTAAATGGGTAATGTTCGACTTCCACACTATTCATATATTAATATTCTAATTTCGATTGTTTAGAAAATCTGTTCTTTGAGGAACAATTAGAGGAGTTGGATTTTACGATGATGAAGCTCTATCTTTCCTTCGCTTTTCAAACTATCTAGTACTTCGGTAACTCTTGCTCTTGTGGCGCCAACAATAGTTGCTAGTTCTTCATGAGACAAAAGAATTTCTTTTTTTGGAAAAAATCTTGATAAAATTTGTAAGGTCTGAAGAGTTCTGTCCTCAATATTTTTTGCCATAACTCCCTCCATTTTTTCAGTTAGACTTCTGAGCCTTTTTGATAAAGATTTCAGTAAGTGAATAGATATTGCTGAATGGCTTTTTAGAAGGTTTATAAAATCGGCTTTTGCAAGAATAAAGACTTCTGTTTCTTGTATCGTTTCAACGCTTGCTGACCTGGGTAAATTTTCTATAGCTCCCATTTCTCCGATTATTTCGCCCTCTCCTATAATTGATAAATTTATTTCCTTTCCTTCATCTGTATATCTAAATGCTCGAGTCAGCCCCTTAAAAACAAGGTAAATCTCATCAGGAGTGCTATCTTGAATAGTTAATATGGTTTTTGGAAGTAGAATTTTATGATGAATAATTTTAGAAACTGATAATAGTTCGTTTTCAGAAAGATCTTTAAAGATACTGAAACTCTTAAGTTTTTTTATTTTCTCCTGGTCAATCATTATGTCTTTTTAATACAGCAAATCCATATGGCAGTCTGTTCTATTAAGCACATTTTAAATGGACAGGAATAGATCTTCAAGGGCAAAACGCTGGTTTACGTTTGTTGTTTTAACAATAGTATATGTATCTTGTATCTTTTGTAAAATTTTTACTTTATTTTGCTTAGAATTTATATCATTGTTAATCTCTTCGATTATATTTTTCCGCAGAACTATTATCATTTTTTCAAGCCAGACTATTGCTTCTTCCCTACTCTTTCCAAAGTCTTGTGCCAGTTTTAGTCTAAATCCTGCTTCGGGAGAAGAAAGAGAAGACAGAACCTTGATTATTTGAGTCTCTTCTAATTCTCCTATTTTTTCTCTTCTATCACTTAGTTTAATATTTTTGCACCTAGAAAGAATTGTTGGTAAAATTTGAGAATCAGTTTCGACCAGTACTATTATAATAGTATTATTGGGCGGTTCTTCCAGAATTTTAAGAAGCGCATTCTGAGCCTCGATTGTTAATCCGCTATAGGCATCAAGAATAATTGCCTTGGTCTTACTTTTTAACGGCTTTAGATAAATCTTTTTTTGAATAATTCTTACGTCCTCTATTCCGACAGATTTTTCAAAATAAGTAGTGTCTATGTCTATTTTGTCGATTTTATTCTCCAAACATAAGGAACCTGCTTTTTTTAAAGCTTCTTCTCTATTTTTAGAGGATATTAAAAAGGATTGCATAAAAGTCTTAAATTCCTTGACATTATAGCTTATTTTTACTTACTATAGAAGTAATGCCCGCTACAGATTTAAGTTCATCAACGCAAAATACGACCATACTCGATGTGCTGGTTTCGGAACGCTTATTAACTCCCCAACAGCTTGAAGAAATAAAAGTTAAAAGTGCAATTATTGGAAAGACACAGGAAGAAACGTTAAGTTCTTTAAATATAGTCCCCGCAGAAAAAATAGCTGAAGCAAAAGCAAAAGTTTTAGGAATTCCTTTTATTTCGCTTTCTTCAACTTCTTTTTCTCCTCAGGCTTTAGGAATGGTCTCTAAATCCGTTGCCGAAAGATTTCTTTTAATACCATTTTTGTATGACGAAAAAGCTCGAATCCTTTCTTTGGCAATGGCGAATCCCGCTGATCTTGAAGCTTTGGAATTTGTCAGGCAGAAAACCGGTCTTAATATAAAAACTTTCTCTGCTTCTGCGGACGAGGTTAAAAAAGCCATAGATCAGCAATACAGGCAGGAAATAATAGGACAAGTTGGAGAATCTTTAAAGCAGACAGAAGAAGAGCTTTTAAAAATTCCTACTATAGATAGTAAGCAAATTGCCGAAATCATAAAGGAAGCCCCGATTGCAAAAATAGTATCAACGATTTTGGAATACGCAGTTTCCTCCCGCGCTTCCGATGTGCACATAGAGCCGCAGGAAGATAGAATTAGAGTGCGTTACAGAATTGACGGTATATTATATGACAAACTAAGTCTTCCAAAAACTGTTCAGGAAGCAGTGGTGTCCCGTATTAAAATTCTTTCTAATATGAAAATCGATGAACACCGGATTCCTCAAGATGGGCGTTTTAATTTTAAAGTGGACAATAATGAAGTTGACCTTCGTATTTCTGTAATGCCGGCTTCAAGCGGAGAAAAAATTGTTATGAGGCTTCTTAGAAAATCTGGAGAAGTGCCAACTCTTCAGGAGCTTGGATTAGCAGGAGTATCTCTTAAATATCTTGAGACTTCCATACTTCGTCCTCATGGAATAATACTAGCCTGCGGACCAACCGGATCTGGAAAAACCACAACACTTTACTCAGTTCTCGAGAAGCTTAATTCAACAAGAGTTAATATAATGACTCTTGAAGATACGGTAGAATACCAAATGCCGGGCGTTAATCAGGTCCAAATTAATCCTGCGGTTGGTCTTACTTTTGCAACAGGACTTAGATCTTTCTTAAGACAAGACCCAAATATTATTCTGGTTGGAGAAATAAGAGACGAAGAGACAACAGAGCTTGCGCTTCAGGCATCACTTACAGGGCATTTAGTATTTTCGACTCTTCATACCTCCAATGCATCGGGCGCCCTGCCGCGTCTTATTGATTTAGGGGCAGAGCCATTTTTACTTTCATCTACGATGAATGGAATTATCGGGCAGAGAATTGTCCGAAAAATATGTACATATTGTAAAGAAACTTACCCTCCTCTTAGACAAATTGTCGACGAAATGAGAAATTCTTTAGGAAAATTATTTCCTCAGGGAAACGTAGAAATAAAACTTTCCAAAGGGAAAGGCTGCGAAAAATGTGCAGGGTCGGGTTATTTAGGAAGAATTGGAATTTATGAAGTATTGCCAATTTCTAACAAAATAGCAGATTTAATACTCGAACATCCCGATAGCCAGGCTGTAGAAAGAGAAGCAATCCTGGAAGGAATGATAACAATGAAACAAGATGGGTATTTAAAAGTATTACAGGGGGTTACGACACCAGAAGAAGTAATAAGGGTCGCGCAGGAATAGTTTCTAGCAACTAGTGGCTAATCTTATGGATATTCAGGAATTATTACATTTAACAGTTACAAACAAGGCATCAGATCTTCATCTTTTGCCGGGGCTTGCCCCTTCAATTAGAATTGACGGAGCTCTAAACTTTGTTTCAAATTATCCAATTCTAACAAAAGAAGTTACTCAGGCCATGGCTTTTTCTCTTCTTAGTCCAGCTCAGAGAGAACGTTTTTTAAAAGAAAAAGAACTTGATTTCTCTTTTGGTTTTGGAGGAGGAGTAAACGGAGACCTGGGAAGATTCAGGGGGAATATTTATTACCAACGGGGTTCTATATGCGCAGAATTTAGATTTCTTGAACCCAAAATAAGAACCGTAGAAGAGCTTAACTTGCCTAAAATTATCCATAATTTTTCGAATTTTAAACAGGGTTTAGTTTTAGTAACCGGGCCAACCGGACATGGAAAGTCAACGACACTTGCCGCAATTATTAATGAAATAAATTTTAGTAGATCCGTTCACATTTTAACTATCGAAGATCCAATCGAATATACTTATCCTCCTGGAAAAAGCTTAATCTCTCAAAGAGAAATGGGGCTTGATACGAATTCCTGGTCAGCGGCGCTTCGTTCTGCATTACGGGAAGATCCCGATGTTGTTTTGGTAGGAGAAATGAGAGATCCCGAGACAATTGCATCTGCTGTAACAATAGCCGAAACAGGTCATTTAGTTTTCTCAAGCATTCATACTAATTCGGCGTCTCAAAGCATAGACAGAATAATTGATGCATTTCCTCCAAATCAGCAGGCTCAAATAAAAGTTCAGCTTGCGGCAACTTTAAAAGGAATAATTTCTCAACGCCTCTTGCCGCAAATTTCAGGAGGAAGAGTCCCAGCTGTTGAGCTGTTAATCGGTTCCCCCGCTGTTTCAAGTAATATTAGAGAAGGAAAAACTCACCTTATAGATTCAATTATTCAAAATTCTCAGGACATTGGCATGATTCCTCTTGAGTCTTCCCTGGCCTCTTTGGTTTTGTCGGGAGGAATTAGTCTTGAAACTGCCAAAAGCTATGCTCTTCGTCAGGAAGAACTTTTAAGACTTGTCGGGTAATATATGAAATTACGGTACAAAGCAATTACCAAAGACAATAAAATTATACGCGGTTTAGTCGAAGCAAAAGATATAAACGAAGCAGCCGGTTATATTAGAAGCAAAAGTCTTGTTCCTATAACTATTACTCAGGAAACAAAAAATAGTATTTCGAGCATTTTGCCGTTTTTAGGAAAAGTTAAAGGATCCGATCTGGTTGTTTTTACAAGACAGCTATCTTCCATGCTTTCTTCGGGCCTTACTCTTATTAGATCTTTAGAGATTCTTAAAGAACAATTTACCAACGATGTAATGCTCGAAACTACCGAAAGCATTATAGCCGATATCGAAGAAGGAAAAACTTTTTCTTTTGCAATTTCAAAATTTCCGGAAGTTTTTTCTCCAATTTATGTATCTATTATAAAATCAGCAGAAGGAGCTGGGCTTTTAGATAAAGCACTTCTAAGACTTGCAGATAATCTGGAAAAGCAGGAAAAACTAAAAGGTACCATAAAAGCGGCGCTTACTTACCCTGCAATTGTTGTTTCTTTAATGGTAGTTGTAGTTTTTATAATGATGACTTTTGTTATTCCTCAGCTTGCCAATCTTTATAAAGGACTAAATGTAGATCTTCCCCTGCCTACCAAAATTATTATTTCTATTTCTGGATTTTTTGTGGGTTTTTGGCCGCTTGCAATCGGCTTAACTGTTCTATCTATATTTCTGTACAGAAGATGGTACAAAACAGAAGCAGGCAGACTTATTATAGATAATTTTATACTTAAGATTCCGGTTTTTGGAAATCTTATAAAAAAAGTCACTCTTACCGAAATGGCAAGAACTTTAGGCGTTCTTATTGGGAGCGGAAGCTTAGTAGTTGATTCACTTATTCAAACTTCCGAAACGCTGGGAAATATACATTATAAAAACGCGGTTAAGGACGTTGCAAGAAAAGTCGAGAATGGGATAACCATAGGAGATGCGATGTCTTCCCACAGTCTATTTCCTGCTCTTATGGTGCAGCTTGTAAAAATAGGCGAACAGACCGGTACGCTTGACGAGACTCTTTTAAAAACATCCGAATACTTCGAAAGAGATACAGATCAACTGGTTAAAACTCTAACAACAGCTCTTGAGCCATTTATTATGGTAATCTTGGGAGTTGGGGTTGCATTTTTAATGATTTCTGTAATTACTCCAATATATAATTTAATTTCTTCAATTAAATAAATCTTCAATTGCTTAATTTATTTTATCAATTTTCAACTCTCAATTTTCAATTTTTATCTAAGTTGAAGCTATTTTGCCCCCTTGACAAGCCATTTTTATTCTGTTTTACTTAATACATACATGAAAAAACTGCTCAAGAATTTATTAGTTAGTTCTCTCCAAAAAGGTTTTACCCTCATCGAACTTCTAGTCGTTATAGCAGTCATCGGAGTTTTGGCAGCAATAGTTCTTTTGGCAGTAAATCCAGGAGAACAGCTTGCAAGAGGAAGGGACACATCAAGAATTTCAGCAGTGACGCAACTTGGTAGATCATTGCAGGGATATTATACTGCTCAAGGAACCGGAACATATCCAGCAGCTGGTACTACGTGGATGAATCCTCTTATTAGTGCTTCAGATTTAAAAGTAGCACCAACTAACCCAGCATTTGGAACATTACCTGTAACTGCTGCTACAATATGTACGTATGCTTCTTACTCACAGCCAGCTAACGCAACAGGATATTGCTACAGAAGAAGTGCCTCGGGAGCAGAAGCTATTGTATATCAGAGATTGGAGTCTATATTAAACGATGCTAAATGTGTAACAGCAGCGGATGCCGCATTCATAGTATTTTCTACAGCTCAAGCACGAGCAGGAATAATGTGTGTAGGAGTTGGTGCAGAACCAGATCCTGACGCAGCAATAACCCTTCTCTAAATTCAAATATAAAGATTTTCTCCCCGTTGTTATTGATTAACTAATCAAATATTATTATAGTAATGCTTACGCTGTTCTTATTTATAATTGGCTCAGTAATTGGGAGTTTTTTGAATGTTTTAATAGACAGAATTCCCAAAGGCCAGTCCCCTCTTGGCGGAAGATCGTATTGCGACAAATGTAAAAAAACTTTAAAGTGGTACGATTTAATTCCTCTTTTTTCATATATTTGCCTAAAAGGAAAATGCAGATTTTGTAAGACTCATATTTCTTTTTACTATCCCCTGGTCGAGCTTATAACAGGCTTAATATTTGTTATAACTTTTTTTTACCTAAATGGTTTACGATTTACTAATTTTGATTTTGGAAATTATTTAGAATTTAGAATTTCGGATTTAGAATTTATTCTTAGCTATATATATTATCTCCTTATTCTTTCCTCCTTTATAGTTATTTTCTTTACCGACATAAAATATGGCATAATCCCAGATAAGATCGTCTATTCCGCAATAATAATATCTACCATCTACCATTTACCATCTATCATTTACTCTCCAGTCGTAAATAATCAATCATCAATGCCTAATGCGTTACTTTCTGGTCTTGGGGCTCTTATTTTTTTCTTTATACTATTCATAGCAACAAAAGGCAGAGGAATGGGATTTGGAGATGTAAAGCTGGCATTTTTATTGGGTGTAATTTTAGGATTTCCTAAAATTTTAGTGGCTTTTTACCTTGCTTTCTTGACAGGAGCAATTTGCGGTATCATACTAATTGTATGGGGAAAAAAGAAGTTAAAAGGAGGGACTATTCCCTTTGGTCCGTTCCTAATTATCGGGGCTGTTTTAAGTCTTATTTTTGGAGAAAAGATATTTCGCCTGGCTTCACCCTTATTGAGCTTTTAATTGTTGTTGCAATAATGGGAATTATGGCAGCAGGCTTATTCACTTTTATTGATCCGATTGGGCAAATTGAAAAAGCAAATGATACCAAAAGAAAATCCGACATTGAACAACTCCAAAGGACTCTAGAAGTATATTATAACGATAACGGAAGTTATCCCCCATCGTCCGGAAATTTTGTTATCTCGGGCTGTACGGGAACGTATCGTATAAATCCCCCTACAGGATGCCTGGAATGGGGAGCTTCTTGGACTTCCTATAGCACTCTCCTGCCAAAGGATCCAACATCAAGTACCCGAAATTATATTTATTTTGCAGGAGTAAATGGGCAATCTTACTTAATTTATGCAAATCTTCAAAAATCTACAGATCCTCAAATATGTAGCGGCCTAGTTAACGGAGAATGCCCGGGTATAGCAAGTAATGGAATAGCAGCAAATTCTTGTGGTCCATCTACCAGTAAGCCATGTAATTATGGGGTATCGAGTCCGAATGTTTCGCCTTAGGAGATTTATGATTTACGATTTACGATTTACGAATAAAAAATTATTCTATGCAAAAATCAAAAATTCTCATAAATCTAATTTTGGCTTTACTCTGATTGAACTTTTGGTTGTTATAGTAATTATTGGAGCATTAGCAACACTTCTTTTGGCAAATTTTATTGGCGTTCGGCAAAGATCTCGTGACGCGCAGAGAAAGGGCGATCTTCGCCAGATGCAATCTGCAATAGAGCTATATAAGGCAGATCAAAACGTTTATCCTCCAATAAATTTACCACCAAATTCTACCTGGTTAAATACGAGCGGTTGTCCTTCTTCCTCAAGCTTAACAGGAGGAGCAGTAACTTATATGGCAAAAATTCCCTGCGATCCGTCAGGAGCATCTTGGTACAACAGCGGTAATTATTTCTATTCGTTAAGCGGAAACACTTATATTCTGCGGGCTTGCATAGAAAATTCCAGCGATACAGATCAGAACGTTGTTACCATTGCTTCGGGATGTTCGAGCGGAAAAGGCTTTGAGTTAACAAACCCATGACCATAAATTGAAAGTTTAAAATTAAGAATGGAAAATGAGCAATCATAAATCATCAATCATAAACCTGCCTGCCGGCAAGGCAGGTCGTAAATCTCAATCTGGTTTTACCCTCATTGAGCTTTTGATTGTTATAGTAATTATTGGAATTTTAGGAGCAATTTTTGTGTCAAATTATTTGGGAGTAAGGCAAAGAGGAAGAGACTCTCAGAGAAAGTCAAATTTACGCCAAATTCAGGCAGCTTTGGAGCTTTATAGATACGATCAGGGAAGTTACCCAACAGCTCTTCTTAATTGTCCTGTCGTAACCCCGACTTATTTAGGAGATTCTGCTTGTACCGCCGGTACAGTCTATATGCAGAAGATACCAACTGATCCTCAAGGTTCTCTTTATTACAATAGCGGTAATTATTATTATTCTGCATCTGGGGGAAGCAGTTATACTCTCTGTTCGTGCTTAGAAAATACGAATGACAATCAGGGAGAAGCCAACAGTATATGTAGCTCTGGAGTTAGCCCTGCTTGCAGCGGAGGAAAATTTTTTTTCTTGCAAAGCCAATAGCTGTTAAGAATTGAGAATTAGAATGATTAATCATAAATCGTCAATCATAATTCGTAAATCGCAGTCTGGTTTTACCCTCGTCGAACTTATTGTTGTTTTGTCTGTTGCAGCAGTTATTTCTATTGTTGGTATTGCGGCATTTGTCTCATATAATCAAACCCAATCTTTAAATACAGCGGCGGCTGATATTTCTAATATGTTTAACCTTGCAAAATCAAGAGCTGCGTCTGGAGTAAAACCCTCTACAGCTCCCTGCAGTGTTCAAACCATGGATGGCTATAGAATTTCTATTGCCACACCTAGAACTTACAGTCTTGACGCGGTTTGTTCTTCCGGAACTTCTAATATTTTAACAAGCATTATGCCAAGCGCGCTTTCTTTCAATGCTAATAAAACTTTTACATTCCGTGTTTTAACAGGCGGATTTACCGGAGGATCAACAACAATTATAATAAGTGGTTTTGGCAAGTCTAAGACTCTTACAGTCGATTCTTTAGGAAATGTTCGGTAGTAAAAGATGATTAGAGCTAAAAAAAATCAACAACTTGGGCAAACTCTCCTTGAGGTAGTAATTGCACTTGCTACTGGGACTGTAGTAATTTCTGCAATGGCTGTTATAGTCGTGTCCTCATTAAATAACGCACAATTTTCTAAGAATCAAAATCAGGCAACACAATACGCTCAGGAAGGAATAGAATTTCTAAAAAATCAAAGCGAAACTGAATGGACAACTTTTGCGGCCATTCCCGTGGGAAATTACTGCTTGACTCCCCTTTTTTCCAAAGTACCCGAAGATTCTAGGCAAGAAAACTCAACACCTCTTCTAGCTGTAAAAGGTTTGCTTAAGCCGGTTCTTAAAAACTTATTTAATCCACCAAAGGTATTCGCAGATACAACAACAATGTCTTGGACTCTAGGAACTTCTGCTAATTGGGCAATTACAACAGCTTTAATTAACGGAAGTGGTTCTGCGCCTGTTTATGGCAACTCATCGGGTGTTGCAGGTAGTGCCGCAAGTGTAAGCACTTCTCATACTGTTAATGCCGGCAGCAACAGGATTCTGGTAGCAGGAGTTACTACAGCGCATGGCGGAGCAAATGTGACTGTCTCCTCTGTTACTTATGCAGGACAGCCACTTACTAAAATTATTGGTGCATGTAATTTATTTTCTGGTGCTGGTTCATGTCCAGGAGGCAGCAGCTTAAGATCTGAGCTATGGTATATTATTAATCCAGCAACAGGTGCTAATAATGTTGTCGTGACTTTCTCTGCAGCTACTGATTATGAAGTAGGAGCTACAAGCTGGACTGGAGTTAACCAAACAACTCCCATTGCAGATAGTGGATCCAGTACGGGAAATGGCACTTTACCTAGCACTAATATTACAACCACTAGTTCAACGCAAATGATACTAGATAACTTAGCATCAGCTAATTTTTCTGTTGCCACAATTGGTCCAGGACAAACTCAAAGATGGAATATAGGAAATAATGGAAACGATAGAGGTGCAGGATCAAGTAAGCCTGGACCTTTTACTCCTACTCCAACTCCTACTCCAACTCCTACCCTACCCCCAAGTAAATTTTATCTCCCAAGTTCGGGTAGTCCCATACCGGCTATAGCTCCGGCGTTTGACTCCGAATGGGAAGCATCCGTATCATCAGTAACAAGACTTAGAACTCATACTACGAAAGCTAATACATCCATGACGACGGTGGGTTTTGCTGATTCAGACCTCAATCTTAAAGACGTCATCTTTCGTCAGTATATCTCTGATCCGATCCAAGGCGCTGGTATATACAATCCTACGATTAAGTTTCAAATTCGTGGTAGCCAGTCATACAATGGTAACAAAATGATTACGGCTTTGCATGTTAGAGTTGTAGATGCTAATGGCAATACGCGAGGCAGCATTGTTTCGGTCACACGTGACGATATTGCAAATGAGCTTACTACTACGCTACAGAATCGTCGGTGGAAGCTTGGAACTTTTGTAGGTTCTACTGTTGTTGCCCAAGACGGCGATCGAATAGTCATTGAGATAGGCACGGGTGGTGATCCTGCAAGCTCGGGAGAGGGGCATGATTCCAGTCTCTCTATTGGCGATAACCATGCAACTGATCTTCCACAGGACAACTCTGCGAGTACCGCGTACAACCCGTGGGTGGAGCTGTCCCCCGGCATCAGCTTTATGCCTCCGGCCATCTACTCAATCTCCGGTGATGTTTTTGTAGATGACGGAGTGGGAGGAGGAACAGCTAATAATGGAGTTAAAGATGGAGCAGAAGCAAACTATTCAGGAGCAACAGTAACGCGTACCGGTACCGGTACTACAGTTACAGCTTCCGGAGCTGGTTCTCCGGGATATGAATTCTCGGGTCTTTCCGGAGGATCTTACGATCTAACTCTTACTATCCCTTCAGGTTATCTGTTAAGTAATGGCGGAGGAAATCCTAATTTTAATCCCAGAACCGTAGTAGTTTCGGGTGCAAATGCAGTTAATAATAATTTTGGGATAGTTGTAGCTCCCACTG
>JANWJT010000012.1 GCA_025451755.1 Candidatus Microgenomates bacterium | reverse complement strand
TGGAATTATTTTTAAAAGCAGGGCTTGTAATAGTCATAGCGCATATATAATCCTACATTCGATTATTCTTGTCAACCCTGATTTTCCCGATTTAATCGGGGTTTAATCGGGGTCAACCCTTTTATCAACCAGGGATAAAAAACATCTAGGGGAGGCTTTCGCAGACAACTCCGTCTTTGTCTGAATCAAGTTTGTCTGGATCGCTTGCAGGGCCTCCTTTTGAAACAAAATAAGCTTGAGCCTCTTCTTGAGTTTTAAAATCCGAACAATCCTTATCTTCTCTGCTACCTATCTTATTGTTCTGCTGTTCTTTGAGATCTGTAATTTGAGATTCCGAATTTAACGCACACGCATTATCTGCCCAAAGACCAAGTTTGTTATTCTGGGCATACATTTGTGCATCTTTGTAAGTTGCCTGATATCTATATTCACTGTTGTAAGTATATTCGTACGCATACCCTGTTTTAATCATACTAAGGCCGTAATCTTCCTGTCCATTATTGGCAAAGACATATCGCAAGAGTCTTTGATATTTATCTCTGTCCCCCTGAGTTAGATCGCCTTCGAGCCATATTTTGTATTCCATATCCTTAAAGTATTCTTTGGCTCTATTTGACGCTTCAGCTCCAAAGCATTCAACAGTTTTTCTCGGATCAACAGTTTCGGGAGTATTTATTCCGATTATCCTAATTGTCTCACTTTGGCCATTTAATATAACTGTGATTGTATCGCCGTCAATCACCTTAATAACTATTGCCGGTTGTTTATTAATGCTGATGATTGAGCTCTGATACGAAGAAGGAGTAGGGGAAACATTTGTTATTGGCTGAGTGACTTCTAAGCGTGCAGATTCTACCTCCGCAGAATTCTTAATTTTCGTTTCTGTTTTTTCTTTAAAAACTCCCGCTATTAAAACTGCAAATAAAAATAAACCTATTCCTGCAGAAATGAATTTAGATTTTCTGCTGAGGTAATTCACTAATTGTTAATTATAACAAACTTAAGCCCTCATCCCAGAAGCCTTTTAATACTAAGATGTTTTTGATAAAATCTGAGTAGGATTGCCGAAGTGGCGGAACGGTAGACGCGTACGGTTCAGGACCGTATGGGAGCAATTCCATGGAGGTTCGATTCCTCTCTTCGGCACAATTTGCTATAATACTATTCGTCGAGCCGAGGTGGTGAAACTGGTATACACGCAAGATTGAGGTTCTTGTGCCCTTAAACAAGGCGTGCAGGTTCAAGTCCTGTCCTCGGCACGTATGGGTACTTAGCTCAGTTGGTAGAGCGTTGCGTTTACATCGCAAATGTCGGGGGTTCGAGCCCCTCAGTACCCACCAGCAAATCCTCATAATTTTGAACCTATATTACTGCTTTTTAGCCTCTATTTGATCAGCTATTTAGCTTGACAAATCAAGCTTTTCCTGATAGAATTCTACATTCCTAATATATCCTATAGGATTAATTAGGAATTCCTATGGAAAACATTTTTTTAACAACTTTCGTAACACTAAGTATGTTTATGTCTTCGGGTATTATGCCAAATGAAATACCTGTTAAAAATCAGAAGGCAGAAGTAAGAACCGATAAAAAAGAAATTAAAATTTCTAAACCCATTGCCATGAACATTAATCAGACTAAGGCAGTTGAGCCGATTATACCTAAACCGTCTGTATCTATTATATCCAGCAATGGTCCTCTTAATGAGACTCAAATCCAATTTCTTGGAAACTGTGAATCTGGTATGACTGCTTCAAGAAATTCAGGAAATGGATATTTTGGTGCCTTTCAATTTTCTATAGGCACATGGAATAGTATGGGCACCGGGTATGCACGTGCAGATTTAGCACCTATTGAAGTCCAAATAGATGCTGTTCAGCGTCTTGTATCAAGATCTAGCATATTCACTCAATTTCCGGGATGCTCTCGCAGAATGCAAGCAGCAGGCCTAATTTAATACATATAACAACTAAATGTGCGTCCAGGGGTATTGCCTCATCTCTTCCGAAATTGTATAATCACAATCAGTCATTTGAATTTTTGCCGAAGTTGCCAACGTGGTCAAGGCGCGTGTCTGAAGAACACGTTATCGGTGTTCGATTCACCGCTTCGGCACATGCGGGAGTAGCTCAGTGGTAGAGCGTCTCGTTGCCAACGAGAAGGTCGCGGGTCCGATCCCCGTCTCCCGCTCCAAAAAAGGTATGCTGTTATTTTCAGCAAAGAGAAGCATGTCGAAAGAAGATCCCGTTCTTTATACATCAGAAACTCGAATTTTCAGAAGCGGAATTGAAAAAGCAGGATTAGAAAAACCTGTTCTAACGCTTAAAGACTCTTTTGGTAATACAGCTGTTACAGATGGAAATCACCGATCTTACAGGCACTGGCTCCAAGGTAGCGAACCTCCACAGGAGCAAATAGGTACAGTTGAGTTTGACATTACGAAAAGTGATAATTTTAGACCAGTATCAAAGTTGATTATTATCGAAAAATAAAATGGGCCGATACAATCTCCCGCTCTAGAACTTCATAAATTTATCCTCTTAAACTTGACCCCGATTGAATCGGGGTTGACAAGCCGACATAAGATATGCAAGTATTAATTAATAATGAGAAAGATATTTCTACCTATATCCGTCTTTCTTATGACTCCTCTTATAATATTTTTGTGTATCGTTTACCTATCTTATTTCTCTTATAAAAACACCGGTAATTTATTTTTAGGCAGCAATAATCAGTCTGCTTCCTTTGCAGCATTGCCTGCTACGGAAAATTTAGTGACTGATCAGATATCTTCAAGAGACAGCAGGGTAGAGAACTTAAAAGCATTCTTGGCTAAGTATAAATCTCCCCTTGAACCTTTTTCTAACCATATAGTAGAATCATCCGAAAAATATGGACTGGATTCCAGACTTTTACCAGCTATTGCTATGCAGGAATCAAATCTTTGTAAAAAAGCTCCTAAGAATACTTATAACTGCTGGGGATTCGGCATATACGGTAAAAAAGTAACAAGTTTTTCCGGATACGAAGAGGCAATAGAAACTGTTTCTAAAACACTTGCAAAGAATTACAAAGATATTGGACTTGTTACTCCAGAGCAAATAATGACCAAGTACACGCCCTCCAATAACGGAGACTGGGCTTTCAGCGTAAACCACTTCATGGATCAGCTTCAGTAAAAATCCTTGAACGAGGCTAAAGAGCTTATAGTTTGGTACTTGACAAACCTATAGTTGTAGTATATAATACTACCAGATCCTAAGGTATGTTTTTCCAAATGCATACGTTAGGATTTTTTATGGCTTAGAAAAAGCCAAACTCGCGTTAATCCACGCTTAACCTTTTTAGGATTATCCAATATGAAAAATAAAATTTTAGTTATATTATCTTTTGTTATATTATCATCTTTTCTTTTTGCACCTCGTGCTTTTGCAGAAAATTCTGCTGGGGCTTCTGCTATCTTGGCAGATGCAAGAACTGCGTCTTCATACGATAATCGTGCAAAAATATTAAGAGAGTTTTTGGAATCTTACAATTCTCCGCTTGCTCCGTTTGCCCAAGTCTTTGTAGAAAATGCAGATATTTATAATATCGACTGGAGATTAGTAGCTGCGATTTCGGGGTTAGAGTCAACTTTTGGACAACAGATTCCCCAAGGATCGTTTAACGGATGGGGTTGGGGGATATATGGAAATAACGTAATTTATTTTTCTTCGTGGGAGGATGGAATACAGACAATATCAGAAGGTATTAGAGAAAGATATATGAACCAGCGAGGAGCAACAAATGTTTATGAAATTGGAAGCACGTATGCCGCATCGCCAACATGGGCTGTTAGAGTTGAAGGCTTTATGAATAGAATTAGCGATTTTTCAGTCTTAAACCCCAAGAATAGTCTTTCAATTTCGCTATAAAATGGTATAATCTATAAACGCGCGGATGTGGCGAAATTGGCAGACGCGCATGGTTTAGGACCATGTGGGGAAACCCTTGGAGGTTCAAGTCCTCTCATCCGCACCAAATATATGAATTCAGTAATAGAAAAACAAGAAGACGGAACAATAATTTTAAATATCACTATTCCTTCGAAAATAGTTAAAGATGCTACAGAGATAGTTTTAGAAGAAGTTGTAAAAAGTGCAGATGTTGCGGGTTTTAGAAAGGGAAAAGCTCCAAAAAAGATCGTACAAGAAAAGGTAAATAAAGAAAAAGTAAAAGAAGAGGTTCTTAAAAAATTACTTCCTCAAGCTTACGCACAAGCGGTAAAAGACCATAGCATAAAGCCAATTATAAATCCTAGAATTCATGTTGAACTTCTTGAAGATGATAAGGATTGGAAATTTACTGCATCAACCTGTGAAGCTCCGCAAGTTGACTTAAACGGTTACAAAGAAAACATTAAAAAAATAACAGCAAAAGCAAAGATTATTATTCCCGGCAAAGAACCCTTCGGTGTAGCTCAGGACAAGGAAAAAGAGACAAACTTTGAGGAAATAATGACAGAGCTTCAAAAAAGTGTAAGCATAAAAGTTTCAAAAATAATTGTTGAACAGGAAGTAGAAAGGCTTCTTGCACAAACACTGGATGAAATAAAAAAACTTGGTTTAACTCTAGATCAATACTTAGCCTCTACACAAAAAGCGGTTGAAGACTTAAAAAAAGAATATGAGGTCAAGGCTACAAATGATATAAAACTTGAATTCGCTCTTTCTAAAATAGCAGAAGAAGAAAAAATAATAGTGGGCGAAAACGAGATAGAAGATGCAATAAAAAATGCTAAAGACGAAAATGAAAGGAAAGGACTTGAGGCAAATAAATATCTCTTGGCAAGCATAATAAGGCAGCAAAAAACGCTTGATTTTCTAAAAAAACTGTGATAAGTTACTAAAATCTTATGAATACTAAGACCCAAAAGACAAAAAATCAGAACTTAGTAGATCAAAGCCCAATAGAAGTTTTAAAGGGGCTTGGTTCTAGTGTTGTTGATTCGGTAGCTGATGATCTTGGAAAGAATAGCATTAATAACCTTTGGGAACAGCTTTTAGGGACAAAAAATTCTCAGGAAGAAGTGCGTCAACAGTCGGGAGATTTAGAAGAAGGAAAAATAATTGATTTTTCAAAAAAGAAAAGAGAAAAAGAATCTCTTAGAAATGCTGAGCCCGGAATTGACTACAAAAGAGAAATAATTGATGTAACAAGAAGAGCCGACAGAGAAAATACGCAAGTTTTAAACGTAAAAATTTCGGAAATCTTAACAGAGCTTAAAAAAATAACAGCTGCATCAACTGAGATTTCGGTTGAATTTAAAGAAGTTGCAATAGAACAGCGAATTGAAAGTCCGGGAGAGTACCACGTTTCATTTTTCCAGTGGATGCTTACAATGGTAAAAGCTGCGAGAGAAAAAATAGAAGACTCAGGTACATGGCTTTCTGTTATGAAAAGCAAAAAAGGTCAAAAAGACTACTGGAGTATGTTTAAAAAACACGGTACAACTTTTGGACTCTCTAGCGAACGCTCAATCGCAACCCAAGCAGGATAAAAACCCCAAATTGTGGAGCTGACAGGATTCGAACCTGTGACCTTTGCAATGTCAATGCAACGCTCTAACCAGCTGAGCTACAACTCCAAGCTTTACAATTCTACCAAAATAGGTTTTTAAAAACAATTATCTTCTGTTATACTAAATTTGTGGAAAAATACGAAGCAGTAAAAAGGCATTTTAAGGACATTATATTTAATAATTTTTTGGGAGGAATTGCGTGGGGACTTGGCGCAACAGTTGGGGTATCTATTGTAATTGCAATTCTAGGAATAGTATTAAAAAGTATAAATTTAGTTCCGTTTGTCGGAGAATTTGTTTCGCAAATTACAAATTACGTTTTACAAAATAATCCTCACTTGATAAAATAGCTTGAATGAATAACTCCAAAAGTCACCAACAGATAGGCAAAGAGCAGGATTTGTTTACATTTTCCGATCTTGTGGGATCTGGTCTTCCGCTTTTTACTCCAAAAGGTGCAACTCTTCGAAGAATTTTAAATTCTTATATAGACGGTCTTCTTGAAAAACAAGGATATCAGTTTGTCTGGATTCCTCATATTGCAAGAAAAGATTTGTACGAAAAATCGGGACATCTGGAAAAATTTTTTGAAGACATGTTTCCTGCTATGAAGGCTAAAGACAGAGAATATATATTAAAACCAGCAAATTGCCCGCATCACATACAAATTTTTGCCCGAAAACCCTGGTCATATAGAGAGCTTCCTCAAAGATATGCAGAGAGCACTACCCAATACAGGTCAGAGCAATCTGGAGAACTAGAGGGACTTGCCAGAGTTTTAGCATTAACTCTTGATGACTCACATGTATTTGCAAGGCCTGACCAGATAAAAGAAGAGTTTCGAAGAGCATTAGAAATTAATAAGCAAATGCTCTCTGATTTTAAATTAGATCACTGGATAAGACTATCTGCCTGGGACAAAAAAAATAAAAAGAAATATCTGGGCGATGAAAAAACTTGGGAAGAAATGCAAAATCTTATGGAAGAAATTCTAAAAGAGCTTGGAATAAATTATAAAAAAGTTGATGGGGAAGCTGCGTTTTATGGACCTAAGATGGATCTTATTGTTACCGACTCGCTGGGGAAAGAGTGGCAGCTTTCTACAATTCAGGTTGATTTTAATTTGCCGCAAAGATTTAACTTAACTTACATTGACGAAAACGGAGAAAAACAAAAGCCTATAATGCTTCACAGAGCAACCTTTGGCTCATATGAAAGATTTCTTGCAATGATAATTGAACATTATCAGGGAGCTTTTCCTCTGTGGCTCTCTCCTATTCAAGTGACTCTTATGCCGATTGCAGATAGACACAGAAAAACTGCTGAAAAAATTTACAATGAGTTGATAAGCGCAAACATTAGAGTAGAACTAGACGATAGAGCAGAGACACTCCAGTCTAAAATTCGCGATGCAACTTTGCAAAAAGTGAACTTTATGGGTATAATAGGGGACAAGGAAACAGAAAAAGGCAATATAGTTTCCGTAAGAACAAGAGACGGAAAAGATTTAGGACAATTAGAAATTTCCAAATTTTTACTAAATCTGCAAGAAGAAATTGATAAAAAGATCTAAAAAAAGACAGGATAATAGAAAATTTTATAGAATAAATGAGCGAATTTTTTCAAGCACATTACGTGTTTTGGAATCAGATGGTAAGCAGTTAGGAATTCTTTCGAAGTTTGATGCACTAAGTAAGGCAAGGGAATTAAGCCTTGATCTTGTTGAAATAGCTCCGAATGCTAGCCCTCCTGTTGCAAAAATCATTGATTTTAAAAAGTTTTTATATCAGGAAGAAAAGAAAAAGAAAGAAGAAAAGAAAAAATCAAAAACATCCGAAACTAAAGAGCTAAGACTTGGACCTTTTATGAACGAGCATGATTTAATGGTTGTTCTAAGAAAGGCCAGAGGATTTTTAGAGGATGGAAATAAAGTTAAATTTGTAGTAAAATTCGCAGGACGGCAAATAACGCATCCGGAGTTCGGAGAAAGAATACTAGAAAAAACAATTGAATATCTTTCGGATGTATCAAAAATAGAACGGGAAAAACATTTTGAAGGAAGGCAACTTATAACAATTCTTTCTGCGCAGAAGAGCGGAATTAGATTAAACAAAGAAAGCTTGCCTGGCAATGAAGAAGAAAAAGGAATAAAACATGCCAAAGAAGAAAATAAAAAAATCAGTAAGTAAAAGATTTAAAGTAACAAAAACCGGAAAGGTTTTGTTTTCGCATCAATATAAAAGCCATCATAAGCTTATAAAGTCAAAGAGTAGACTTAGAAGACAAAAAGAACCTGGAGTTTTAACTGGAAAATTTGCAAAAAAAATTAAACAAATGTTAGGAGAGGCATAAAATATGGCACGTGTTAAAAGAGGAGTAGTTTCAAGAAGAAAACACAATAAGCTTTTAAAATCCACTAAAGGATTTAAAGGAACTAAAAGCAGACTTGTTAAAGTTGCAAAAGAAGCAGAGCTTCACGCAAGAGCTTATTCTTACCATGGAAGAAAACTTAAGAAAAGAAATTTTAGATCGCTTTGGGTCACAAGAATTGGAGAAGCAACTAAAAAAGAAGGTCTCTCTTATAGCCTGTTTATTAATAAACTTCAGAATGCTAACATTGAGCTAGATAGGAAAATATTAAGCGAGCTAATTGTTAGCGATCCGGATACTTTTAAAAAAGTGGTAGAATCTGTAAAAAATGGCTAGATCCTTCCATTTCTAACTCCCAGTCCATTTAAGAATGGAACGCGGGAGTTTTTTTTATGCTATCCTAGGTATATGGAAGAAGAACTTATTCAAATTAAAAATTCGGCAGTTTCCCTGGCACTGGATGCAAAAGACAAAAAAGAACTTGACGATTTAAAAATTCGATTTTTGGGAAGAAGCGGCAGGCTTACACTTGCATTAAAAGAATTATCAAAACTTCCTAAAGAAAAAAGGCCAGAGGTTGGAAAACTAGCCAACGAAGTAAAAAATACTATAGAAGAAACAATATTAGAAAAAGAATCGCAAGTAACAAAGCAAAAATCCCAAGAGCTAAAAGAAAAAATAGACATATCTATTCCCGGAATAAAACCGCAAATAGGACATCTTCATCCAATGACTCAAGTTATCTATGACGTCGTAAATGTTTTCAAAGGACTTGGATATCAAACTGCGGACGGACCCGAGATAGAAACAGACTATTATAACTTTGAGGCTTTAAATATTCCCAAAGACCATCCCGCAAGAGACACTCAGCAAACGCTTTATCTGGATACAAGAAATGCAAAAGTAAATCCAGGAGAGATTATTCTTAGAACTCAACTATCCGGCATGCAGGCAAGAGCAATGGAAAAAATTAAGCCGCCTCTTCGAGTTATTGTACCGGGAAAAGTTTTTCGCTATGAACAAGTTGATGCTTCTCACGGTTTTGAATTTTGGCAGCTTGAAGGATTTCTGGTTGATACAAATGTTAAGCTGACAGATCTTTTTGGAACGATTGATTATGTATTGCGAAAGCTCATGGGAGAAAACATAAAACTTAAGTTTGCGACGACAAACTTTCCCTTCGTAGAACCTGGGGTTGATACTTATATTGAATGTACAGTCTGTAAAGGAAAAGGATGCAGTTTTTGCAAAATGAGCGGATGGAGCGAAATAATGCCTGCAGGAATGATTCACCCCAATGTATTAAAAGCTGTGGGATATAGTAGCAGGCAATGGAATGGATTTGCATTTTGTATTGGACTTTCCCGACTAGTAACTCTTAGGTACAAAATGGATGATTTAAGATTATTAACAAACCCAGATATGAGAATTCTAGAACAATTCTGAACTCTAAATTATGTTAGTACCTTTATCTTGGTTAAAAGAATATGTTGACATAAAACTTTCTCCAAAAGATCTGGGAGAGAGGCTTACGGAAGTTGGCCTAAACACAGAGAAAATAACAAGAGAAGGAGATGATGTTATTTTTGAATTTGAAATAACTCCAAACCGTCCCGATTTATTATCTGTCGTAGGAATTGCAAGAGAAATTGCGGCAATAGAAAATACAAAAATAAAACTTCCCCCATTTCGCTCGAGCTTCGCGGGGCAAGCCAAAATTAAAAAAGCATTGCCTTTAACGATCAAGACTGATTCTAAAATAAACCCGAGATTTACAGGAATAATAATTGGCGGTGTAAAAGTAAGAGAATCTCCTAATTGGCTAAAAGAAAGACTACTAAAAACCGGACAAAGACCAATAAATAATATTGTGGACATTACAAATTATGTAATGCTTGAGTTTGGCAACCCACTCCATGCATTTGATTATAAAAAAATTAAGGGTTCTGTTATGACAGTACACCAGGCAAAAGGAGGAGAAAAATTTACAAGTGTTGATAAAATCTCATACCACTTGCCAAAAGGTGCAGTTGTAATCTCGGACAGCGAAAAAATAATAGATCTTTGCGGAATAAAAGGGGAATTAAATAGCGGAACTTTTGAAGACACAACAACGGTATTTATAAGAGTTCCAGTCGAAGTTCCTGTTTTAATTAGAAAAACCACAACTTCTCTTTCCCTTCGGTCTGATGCATCAAGTATTTTTGAAAGGGGCGTAAATGCAGGAGGAACAATAGATGCGTTAAAAAGATGTGTCGATCTAATACTAAGCATAGCAGGTGGAGAAATCTCGGGCGAACTTATAGATACTAAGAAAGAAGATTTTTTGCCTTGGAAAGTCCACCTCGGAATAGAAAGACTTAACAAAATTTTAGGAATATCAATATCAGAAAAGGAAATTCTAGGGTTATTGCAAAGACTTAATCTTAATCCTTCAAAAAAAACTAGAGACATTATAGAAGTAACCGTACCGACCTACAGGAATGATTTAAAAATAGAAGAGGATATAATCGAGGAAGTTGCAAGACTTTATGGCTATAATAAATTCCCAAAAACAATTCCGCAAGGACAAATCCCTGTTAAGCAAATTCCATATTTAAAAGATTTCGAAATAGAAAAAAAAATTAAAAATATTCTTGTTGCAAGTAGTTTTTCGGAAATCTCTACATACAGTTTAATAAGCGAAAAAGACCTATTGGAAAACAAAATTAATCCCGATATTACATTAAGAGTCGATAATCCAGTCAGCAGGGAATTTGAGTACTTAAGACCATCTCTTATTCCTAATTTAAAAAAGGGTCTTTTGCAAAATAAACCCTACTTTGACAAAATAAATCTTTTTGAACTGGGTAAAGTTTATTTAGGACCGACTCTAGATAAAGCAAAGGAAGAATACTTTCTGTCAGGAATATCAAACAATAAAAGCTATTTCGAAATTAAAGGAATTATAGAAAAAATTTTTGGTGAATTCGCAATTAAAGATAACCCTTCGGACTATATAAATATACTTGACGAAGGAATATCTTTTGAAATAAACTTTACAGATTTTGAAAAGAGTATAAACTTAAGTAAAGTTTATACTCCTATTCCTAAATATCCTTCGATTATAGAGGATATAAACATTATAGTAGAAGACAAAGTACCAACCGGAAAAATAATAAAAGAAATTCAAAATCAAAGTCCGCTTATTGTAAGAGTAGATCTTCTTGATGTTTTTGAAAGCTCAAGAACTTTTCATATAATTTATCAGCATAAAGAAAGAAATCTAACAAACGAAGAAGTTTCAAAAATTCGTGAAAAAATACTAGTGGCGTTAAAAAAGGCTTTTAAAATAAAGATAAAAGAATAATTAAGGAGTTGAGGTTGGAGTAAGTATTGGGCTTACTGTTGGAGCAGAAGATGGCGCTTGGGTAGGCGTCTCCCCTGAGGAATTTGAACCAGAACTGCCTTGATAATCTGAAACTTCTGTTGGGGGGTGATATTTTTCATCTCCGGAATATTGACCTGAAAGCCATGCGATTATTCCTTCCTGCCATCTGTTTTTTCCGTCGGTGGAAACTGGGTCTTCTTCGTGAAAAACTATATAATCTTTAGTATCGTAGTCACGAGCATTAATTTCTGATTGATTTGCTAATTTACCATTTTGATGTTTCGAAAGTTTTACTTTTTGGTAAATTGGACCAGGTCCTGTCGGCTCGGTTCCTTTTATAAAATACTCTGACCTACTAGACTGCCCCGAAACAGGAAGTCCTCCTCCTAAGCTATCTATCTGCATAGCTACAACATTATCTGGTTTTTTAGGTGGTTCATCTGATTTTCCTTTTAAAGCAATTCTCATAATTCTATTCCAAATAGGAGACGCACCTGTAACACCTGATGAGATTCCCTGATTCATTGGGGTATTATCGTTATTTCCAACCCAAACTCCTACGACAACTGATGGGGTATACCCAACGGTCCAATTATCTCTTTTTTGATCTGTGGTTCCGGTTTTTACAGAAACTGTTCTTCCGGGAATAACCAGCCAGGAATTTGGACCAAATGCAAGAGACCTTGCATTGTTATCCAGGAGAATATGCGATATTAAATAAGAAGCTTCGGAAGATAATACTTTTTCGCCGTTTCTTTTTTTGTACTCGAAAAGCTTATTTCCTTTATTATCGGTTACTTTAAGAATTGCGACAGGATCTTGTTTTACTCCCTGGTTTGCAAAAACCGAATATGCAGTAACTTCATCCAGTAATGTCGTTTCTCTCCCTCCCAAGACAAGAGAAAGTCCTACATCTGCCATACTTTCGGAAGTGGGTTTCCAATTTTCGATTCCCATATCGTATGCATTTTGCATAACGTCTTTTACTCCAATCCGGCCCAACATCTTTACAGCCGCGATATTAACAGAGCTTCCTAATGCAAACCTAAGCTGGAGCGGTCCGTGATATTTTCCATCGTAATTGACAGGTGTATAAATTGGATGCTTTGGATCATTACTTGGAAAATCTGTTTTAACATCCATTATCATGGTCGAAGGAGTATATCCTTTTTCAAAAGCTGTTGCATACATAATTGGTTTGAGCGATGATCCAGGCTGCCTGCTTGCCAATGCAGTATTAAAATTTCCGTCATTTTTGGTATCAAAATAGTCCTTACTTCCAACCATTGCTAATATTTCTCCACTCTTAGGATCCATCACGATTGAGGAGCCATTACCAACTCTGTAGCCTTTAAGCTTGTCTATTTCTTCTTTAACAATTTTTTCAGCTTCTTTCTCAATCGAATAATCAAGTGTCGTTGTAACCTGAAGTCCACCATTTTCAATTGCAGCCTCACCAAACTGCTTTGCTAAGAGCTGTTTAACATAAATAACAAAATGCGGAGCTTTTATTGAAGTATCTTTTTGCGAAAAGGTTTTCTTTTTTATTTCTAATAGAGCTTTTTCTTTTTGGTCTTCGGTTATATATTTTTCCGAGACCATTTGTTTTAAAACGTCTTCGGTCCGGTTAATATAGTATTTATTACCCGAATATGGAGAATAAATACTTGGAGATTGAGGAAGACCTGCTAAAAATGCACTTTCCGCAATATTTAATTCTCCAACTTTTTTTCCAAAATATGACTCCGCTGCTGCCTCAACTCCAATACTTGTTCCCCCATATGGAACATCGTTTAAATACATTTCAAGAATTTGATCTTTAGAATATTTCTTGTCTACCTGAATTGAAAGCATTAGTTCTTTAATTTTTCGGGGAATTGTACGTTCGGAAGAAAGTAATACATTTTTAACAAGCTGTTGAGTTATGGTCGATCCACCCGAAAGCCCTCTAAAAAGCACTATATTTCTAACTGCTCTAAGATATCCGGTTATAGAAAATCCCTGATTTTTGTAAAAATTTTTGTCTTCAATTGCAATCGTGGCGTTTCTTAAATTTATTGGAATATCTTTAAGTTTTACATATGTACGATTCTGATTTTGATAGACCGAGTACAAGAGGATTCCTTTTCTATCGTAAATTCTTGTTGATTGTCCTAGAGGCGGATCTATTAGCTTTCCGGGAGTTGGAAGACTTCTCCCATACCATAAAAAAAGAACGACCATGAGAATAATAAAAGCGATTAGACCATAAAAAGCGTATTTTGAAAGCTTGCTATACAGAAAAACTTTTGAAGAACTGCCTATACCTCTTTTTCTTCTGGACCCTCTTCTTGAATAGTCAGTCATACTATTAAGTATATCAAAACTAGCTATTACTGACTAGTTGCTGGCAACTAGTCATGATATACTTAATATATGGATAAGATTGAAGAATTAGTTACTCGGGGAGTAGCAAACATAATCCCTTCCAAAGACTCCCTTAAAAAATTATTAGAAGACAAGAAAAAATTAAATGTATATTTAGGAATTGATCCCACAGCTACAAAAATACATTTGGGACATGCTGTTTCTTTAAGAAAGCTTCAAAAATTTTCGGAACTTGGTCATAATGTTACTTTCTTAATCGGGGATTTTACCGCCTTAATTGGGGATACATCCGACAAGGACACCGAGCGCCCAGTACTTACAAAAGAACAAATCGAAGATAATTTTAAAACCTATAAAAAGCAAGCAGAAAAAATTCTTGATTTTTCAAAAATTAAAGTAAGATACAATAGCGAATGGCTCGACAAACTAACTTCCAGAGATTTTATAAAACTTTCGCAACAATTTTCTTTTGGAGATTTTTCTTCAAGAGAACTTATAAGAAATAGACTTGATAAGGGAGAGCGAGTGGGATTTCATGAAGGATTATATCCGATGATACAAGGATACGACAGTTATTATCTTAATACTGATATTCAGGTAGGAGGAACTGACCAGACATTTAATATGCAGGCGGGAAGAGCACTTTTAAAAAATTGGCGAAATAAAGAATCATTTATTTTAGCAAACGAGTTTTTACTTGGGACTGACGGCAGAAAGATGAGTAAGTCGTGGCACAATGCAATCTGGCTTGAAGATATATCTTCCGATATGTATGCAAAAATTATGGCCATAAATGATGAGCTTATAATTCAGTATTTTACTCTCGCAACAAACATATCAATTCCAGCGATTGAAAAGATTGAGGAAGAACTGAAAAACGGGGGGAATCCTATAAATGCAAAAAAGGATTTAGCAAGACAAATTGTCAAAGAGCTATATGGAGAAAAAGAAGCAGAAGATGCCGAGAATAATTTTGAAATATCTATACAAAGAAGGGAACAACCATTTGAAGTAAAATCTATCGAGCTTCCACCATCTTTTATTTCCTCAGCTTCAATAGCAGGAACTATTATCGCCTCTGAAGTAACATCAAGTATGTCGGAAACAAAAAGATTAATAGATCAAGGTGGAATATCCATCAATGATATTAAAATTACCGATCCAAATGCTCCCGCAAAAGAATATTTTAAAGACGGGAAGATTGTAATAAAAAAAGGCAAAATAAAAGCAGTAAATGTCAAAATAAAATCTGCCTCTTAGTAAAACTTCTATGGGCAAGGAAACAGGAACAGTTCTGGTTATAGACGGTGGCGGCAGAGGATCGGCCCTAGTTGATGCTTATTCAAGAAGTCCTCATGTAAAAAGAATACTCGCCGTACCAGGAAACGACTTAATGCAATTAGTTTCCGAGAAACCTGTTCAAATTTTCCCCGAATTAAAAACTGCAGATACAGCAGAAATCTTAGAAATCATTAAGCACAATAACGTAGATCTTGTTGATGTTGCTCAAGATAACGCCATAGAAGCTGGGCTCGTTGACGCGGTTGCTAAAAAAGGAGTTCCAGTAGTAGGGCCTACAAAAAGAGCAGGGGAAATAGAATGGAGCAAGGCATTTGCACGGAATTTGGGAAAAGAAATTGGACTTCCTCAACCAGAATACGGAATTTTTAAAATGATGGAAGGAGTTGAATACGTTTTAGAACAGCCCGACAATAAAAGCTGGTTTATAAAAGCAGATGGTCTTGCCGAGGGAAAAGCAGTTTTACCCATAGAAGAGAAAAGTCAAGTAAAATCAAGAATTAGAAAACTACTAAGAGAATTTCCAGACGCTGCAGAAACTTACCTTATTGAAGATTGGATTGGGAGAGAGCAGGAGCCTTTTGAGGAAGGTGAGGAATTTTCTTACTTTGTAATAAGCGATGGCAAAAGCTTTAAGAGACTCGGATCTGCTCAGGATCAAAAACGTCTTCTGAATAACGACCAAGGGGACAATACAGGGGGAATGGGATCAAGCTCTACACCGTTTTTAGTAACTCAAGAGATGAGTGCAACGATAGATAGGGAAATTATAGAACCCACTCTAAGAGAATTAAAAAAGCTAGGCAGGGAATATAAAGGAGTATTATATTTGGGAGGAATTTATTTACAAAATCGCAAAAAAATTTATGTTGTAGAATTCAATGCTCGTTGGGGCGATCCCGAAGCACAAGTTATCCTTCCGGGACTAAAAACAGATCTCTTTGAATTAAGCCAAGCAGTTGTTAAGAAAAAGCTTAAAAATATAGATATTCAAACAGACAGTAAATACAGAAAAGCTATTGCAGGTGTTTCTCTTGGCTACCCTAATGATTATCAGGGCGTTTTGGGAAAGCAAATTTACGGACTCGATGAAGCTATGAAAATGAATGGAATAAAATTATATGGAGCAGGGGTAAAAAAAGAAGGCAATAGGTATTACGCTGCAGGCGGAAGATTATTCTACGTAGTTGGAGAAGGAGACACTCCAATTGATGCAAAAGAGAGAGCATATTCTGCAATGGCTCGAGTAAGCGTTGAAGGTAATAATCTTCACTTTAGAACAGACACTGGATGGCAGGATATTGAAAGATTTAGAAAAATGAATGAGTAAGTAAAATGGCAAATAAAAATTTAAATGAAGAGAAATACGCTCTTATAAGTGTTTCTGACAAAACCGGCATCGTAGATTTTGCAAAAAATCTTATATCCTTAGGCTACAAAATAATTTCAACCGGAGGAACTGCGAAAATTCTTACCGAAAATAAAATTCCGGCAGTTCCCATTCAAAAAATTACAGGTAACCCCGAAAGCTTTGACGGAAGAATGAAAACGATTAGCTTTCAGATTGAATCAGGTATTTTATTTGACAGACAAAATAAAAAACATATAAAAGAAGTTCGCAAATTAAAAATAAAACCAATCGATATCGTCGTCTGTAACTTTTACCCTTTTGAAGAAACTGTAAAAAAAAGCAAATTACTAGATGATGCAATAGAAACTATAGATGTAGGAGGACCTACAATGACAAGAGCTGCTGCTAAAAATTTTAAAAACGTAATCATAATAATTGACCCTAAAGACTACATTGAGATTTATGAAAAACTTAAAGAAAAATCTGTTTCTGAAATTTTAAGAAAAAACCTGGCTGCAAAAGCATTTAATCATTTATCTTTTTATGATAGTAAAATTGCAAAGTACTTAGATACCAGTCTTTTTCCAGATGAGACTACTGTTCCGGGACAAAAAATAACGAACCTTCGCTATGGAGAAAATCCTCACCAGAAAGCCGCACTATATCTTTCATCAGATACTTCGGTTCTGGGAAATTTAAAAAAATTATGGGGAAGAGATCTATCGCTAACAAATATCACCGACATAAACGCGGGTATCGAATCCGTTAGAATCTTTAACAAACCCTGTTCTGTTGTAATAAAACATAATACTCCATGTGGAATTGCTTTGGGAAATACTCCAGCTGAATCCTTAAGAAGAGCAATAGAGGGAGATCCAGAATCAGCATTCGGCGGAATAATTGTAACTAACAAAAATCTAGATATTAAAAGCACAGAAATTATTGCAAATTTTAAAGAAGAAAGAAAAAGTAATATCGATATAATTGTGGCTCCAAAAGTCAACAAAGATGCATTTGAACGTCTTATTAAAGTAAGAAAAAGTATGGGCATATATGAAGTGGGCAAAATAACTAAACCTACAAGAAAAACATTAAATACTAAGTGGATAGACAATGGGTTTATTCTCCAAGAACAAGATATATACAAAAACAGTGATTTTAAAAAATGTAAAATTGTAACCGTTAGAAAACCTTCAAAAAAACAGCTTAATCAAATGAGAACAGCATGGCTTTTTATTACAAAAATAAAATCAAATTCCGTTATAGTCGTAGATAAAAACATTCCCATGACAAGAGGGATCGGCTCCGGACAGACTTCAAGAATAAAATCAGCCAAGATAGCTCTAGAGCAGGCAGGTAGATTCTCAAAAGGCGGAATTTTAGCAAGCGATAGTTTTTTTCCGTTTGACGATTGTATAAAGCTTTGCGCAAAATACAAAATAGGTGCAATTATTCAACAAGGCGGATCCATAAACGATAAAGAATCAATTGATGCAGCAAATAACGCAGGGTTTCCCATGATTTTTACTAACCGCAGGGCTTTTTGGCATTAAGAATAAATGTGATAGAATAACTTTATGGAGATTTTTAGAAAACACCAGTGGTTTTGGAAAATAGTAGTTGCAGTCGCAACCATAGCTCTTGTTGCAACATCTTTTCTTCCCTTCCTTACTCTTTAATAAATCTATATATGAATTTAGAAACACCGACTAAGGAAGCTGGGCCTATTCTAAAAAAGTATGCATCGCGTCTTGAAAAACTGGGCATAAAAAAGATTGAAGATTTTCTTTTCCACATTCCTTTTAGATATGAAGACTACTCGCTAGTCTCGGAAATTTCAAATATTCAGCGCGGAGAAATAGTAACAATAAAAGGCAAAGTAATGGAAATCAAGAACGAATTTACAAAAAGATGGAAAAATCTTCAGAAAGCCAAAGTTGCTGATGAAACTGGAGAGATTGATGTTACCTGGTTTAATCAGCCTTTTATTCCAAAAATTATTAAGTCAGGGGATATTGTTTCTTTAGCGGGAAAAGCTGATTGGTTTAAAAATAAAATAATACTTAATTCTCCACAATATGAAGTAATCTTTAATGGAAATAAGCCCATTCATACAGGAAGACTAGTTCCTATTTATAATGAAACTAGAGGGGTTTCATCAAAATGGTTACGACGTCAAGTAAGTACAATCTTAAAAGAACAAATACTTTTTATGAACGAACATATTCCAAGTTCAATCATAGAAAAGCTAGAT
Organism: Candidatus Microgenomates bacterium; assembly: GCA_025451755.1. Classification (GTDB taxonomy): domain Bacteria; phylum Patescibacteriota; class Microgenomatia; order Levybacterales; family UBA12049; genus 2-01-FULL-38-21. The sequence goes on along the minus strand of JANWJT010000012.1, from coordinate 8,226 downwards.
TTAATGGAATTAAAATCTGCAATTGAGCAAGTTCATTTTCCGCAGTCACTTAAAAAGGCACAAAAGGCAAAGGAGAGACTTGCTTTTGATGAATTTTTCTTTATACATCTTGCAGCTATTTTTAGAAAAAATCAATGGAAAAATAATCTTACCGGAAATCCATTTTTGGTTTCAGAATATAATAAAAATGTCGAAAATTTTTTAAAAAAACTTCCATTTAATTTAACAAGTGCGCAAGAAAAAGCAGTAAGTGAAATTTTCGAAGATATTTCTTCCAGAAAGCCCATGAACAGATTACTGGAGGGAGACGTTGGCTCAGGAAAAACCGTTGTTGCTAGTATTGCAATGTACCTTACTTATTTAAACGGTTACCAATCGGTTATTATGGCTCCGACCGAAATATTAGCTCTTCAGCATTTTAAAACCATCGATTCTCTTTTATCCCCTTTCAATGTTAAGATTGGAATTGCTACAGGAAGCAAAAAAGAAAATATTATCGATTGTGACATTTTAGTCGGAACACATGCACTTTTATCTAAAAAGGTTGATTTTAAAAAATTAGGACTTGTTGTAATTGATGAACAACAGAGATTTGGAGTAGAACAAAGAGCAATTATTCGAAAAAAAGGAAAAAGCCCGCATCTTTTAACAATGACAGCAACTCCAATTCCGCGAACAATCGCTTTGACTACGTATGGAGATCTAGATTTGTCTATTCTAGATGAAATGCCACATGGGCGAAAAATAATAAAAACATGGCTTGTTCCAAAAGAAAAAAGAGAAGATGCTTATAAATGGATCGCAAAACAGATTAAAGATAGTAACGGCCAGGTTTTTATAATTTGCCCTTTTATTGAACAGTCAGAAACCATGATAACAGTAAAAGCTGCGGTTAAGGAATTTGAAAGATTAAAAAAAGAAGTTTTTCCAAATTTTAAATTAGGTCTTTTGCATGGAAAAATAAAAAGCAAAGACAAAGACAAAATTCTTGACAATTTTAAAAGAGGGAAATTAGATATTTTAGTTGCGACACCGGTTGTCGAGGTTGGGATTGATATTCCCAACGCAACAATAATGGTAATTGAGGCGGCAGATAGATTTGGACTTTCGCAGCTCCATCAATTAAGAGGGAGAGTCGGCAGAAGCGATAAACAGTCTTATTGTTTATTATTTACCGAGTCAGAAAATCAAACAACTATCCAGAGGCTAAAGGGAATGGAAAAAATCTACATAGGAGCGGAGCTTGCAGAGCTTGATTTAAAATTAAGAGGGCCGGGAGAAATTTATGGAACAGCACAGCACGGAATACCCGAGCTTAAAATTGCATCATTTTCTGATTTTTCTCTAATAGAAAAAACGAGAAAAGAAGCAGAGGCAATTTTTCCAAATCTTTCTAAATACCCGTTACTTTTTGAAAAAATTAAAAAACAAAACCTCAAACAAATCTCCCCAGACTAAGCTATTGACAGATTTTTCATCAATCTGTATGCTCTAGTAAAAATTTATGACAACTGCAGAAAGATTTCCGGCTTACAATCCACCTATCCCAGACAACCTAAGAATTGAGTATGAAAAACAGCTTGGAAAAATTATACGCTGGAAAGGTGGAATACTCCCTTCAAGTAGAGAGGAGAACGATCTGGAGCATACCAGAGAAATGTTAATCATTCTTGAGAACATAGAAGATAATTGTACGAATATAGCAAGCGAGGTTGATTTTACAGCAGTCTATCCAATGGCATATATTCACGATGCCGGAGAAATTTATGCAGGGGATCTCGCTCTAACTCACCCAAATCATCATAGCCTAAAACCGCAAGTAAAAAGGAGAGAAAGGGCAGGCTTCAGGCTATTAACAAAGTCCTTAGAAGATGAATATACAAGAAATTTAGCAAGAGAACTATATAGAAAATTGGAACAAAAAGCTCCTACCGACAAAGAATCTCAGCTTGTAGATTTTGTGGACAAAGTGCAAGCAGTAAGATTTGGCATTGATCACGTTTATCCTGGCAATAGAATGGTAAACGCGCAAGACAGAGTAGCGCATCTTGATCTAACTGCAAATGTCTTACTTAAGCCCGCAGAAGGATTATTCCGCGCTCTTAAATATCCCCATTCAAAAAAAGAAGCTCTAGGACTTATACAAAAAGAGCTTGAAAGATTTACTACAAAAGGTTATTCAATTAAAGAAATGCAACCACACCTTAATAAGGTTTATTTATGGTCTCTTGAAATCAATCATCCCCAAAGTATTGCTACAAAAGGCGAAATAAGGTAGAATACAAAAATGCCACAAGAGCCAAAGAGAAGACATTCAAGACAAAGAAAAGGAAAAAGACGGGCAAGTATTGCTATTAAAACCTATACTGGGGTGGTCTGTTCTAATTGCGGAGTATTGAATCCATCTCATGTAATTTGTAAGAAATGTGGCTTTTATCAAGATAAACAGATTATAATAAAGAAAGAGAAAACTAAAGAAAAAAATGAAGAATCCTCTTGATCCGAGACATAAAAAAAGACAGAAAACAGTTGAGGACCTTTTTAAGCAAAGCTTTTATAAACAAAAAATAGATAGACAGGCAAAAGAAATCTTAGCTAACTTAGAAATTATAGACAGTAGTATAAAAAAAGCTGCTCCAGAATTTTCAATAGAAAAAATTAATAAGGTGGACTTAGCAATACTAAGACTTGCGATTTTCGAACTTATTATTGAAAAAAAGGAACCACCAAAAGTAATAATTGACGAAGCCATAGAACTTGCAAAAGAATATGGAGGAGAAACAAGTCCTCCTTTTATAAATGGGGCACTTGGTAATATAGTTTTACAAAACCAATGATTGATCTTCCAGTATTTAAAAACAAAAAACTTTTTGAACAGGCATTCACGCATAGATCATACCTAAATGAAACAAAAGAAAAAATATCTTCAAACGAAAGACTTGAATTTTTCGGAGATAGCATAATCTCGTTTGTAGTCTCAAAATTTTTATACAATAAATACGGAAATTTTGATGAGGGATCTTTAACAAACATGAGATCTCTTTTGGTAAATACCAAATCTTTGGCGCAAATTGCGAGAGAATTAAATTTCGGCAAACTTTTAAGACTTTCGAAGGGAGAAGAGGAGTCTAAGGGAAGAGAAAGCACAAGTCTTCTTGCGAATTGCTTTGAGGCTTTTATAGGAGCTCTTTTCTTAGACCAGGGAGTTGGACAAGTTACTAAGTTTTTAAGCAAAGTGCTTCTTCCAAAAGCAGAGCTTTATCATTCAAAAAAAGCTTTAAAAGATCCTAAGAGCTTGCTTCAGGAAATAATTCAGGCAAAAAATCAAATTTCACCTGCATATAAAGTCCTAAAAGAAGAAGGACCAGCTCACAATAAATTTTTTACAGTAGGCGTTTTTTCAAATGACGTCCTTTTAAGCGAGGGCAGAGGAAAATCGAAACAGGAAGCAGAAAAAGATGCAGCGGAGCACGCTCTCCTGACTTTTGGTTCTAAGACTTGAGAATAATTTAATATAATGGTAAAATTACGTTTATGGCAGTTGTAATAAGACTAACTAAAACAGGAAGAAAAGGCGAGCGAAAATATAGAATCGTTGTTAAGGAAAAGAGAAGCAGAAGAGACGGAAAATCTATTGAGTCGATTGGAATGTACGAAAAAAGAGAAAAAGAGGTAGTTAAAAAGATTGACATGGATAGATATAAATATTGGATATCCGTTGGAGCACAACCTACTCTTTCCGTAGCAAATATTATTAAACAATGAAAACTGCCCTCTCTTACATTGTGTCCTCTATAGTTGATTCCCCCGATAAAGTTGTTATTACAGAAGAAAACGAGGGAGATTTTATAACATATAAGCTTACGGTCGACAAAGAAGATATGGGAAAAGTTATAGGAAAAAACGGTAAAGTAATAAGGGCCATAAGAAATGTATTAAAAATTCCTGCAATAAAGCAAGATAAAAAAATAAATATAGTTTTAGAAGAAAACTCCAACTAACACCTCTTTTATTTATTAAAATAATAATATGACAATTTCTATATTGACCCTTTTTCCCGAGATGTTTACGGGTCCATTTGATTATTCCATAATAAAAAATGCTGTAAGAAAGGGATTGGTAAAAATTAACTTTATAAATATCAGAGACTTTGGAATAGGAAAGCATAGGATAGTAGACGATAAGCCTTATGGAGGAGGGAAAGGTATGATTTTAAGAGCTGATGTTTTAGAAAAAGCAATTGCAAAAGTTAAAAAATCAAAGCAGGTAAAACAGAAAGTAATACTTCTTGATCCTGTTGGAAAAACATTCAATCAAAAAAAAGCAATTGAACTATCCAAGTACTCGCATTTAATTTTTGTATGCGGACACTACGAAGGAGTTGACGAAAGAGTAAAAAAATTAGTGGATGAAGTTATTTCTATTGGGGATTTTGTAGTAACAGGAGGAGAAATTCCAACAATGCTTATGGTAGATAGCATTGCCCGACTTGTAAAAAATGTTTTACCGGAAAACGTTGTCGACGAAGAATCATTTTCTAATAAAATTAACGGAGTGGAGTACTTGGAGCATCCCCAATATACAAGACCCGAAAAAATTAATAGGTTAACTGTTCCAAAAATTCTTTTATCGGGGGATCATAAAGCTGTTAAGAAATGGAGAGAAAAAAAAGCTGTTGCTACAACAATAAAATCCCGATCAGATCTTTTAAAAAAGCCTAAAACGGATTAGGGGGGAGGAGGTTGTCAGGAATAGAAGATTCTGGTTGCGTCAACTCATCTGCTTCCCAGGAAGAAAGCGTTTTTATAACTTGCTTCCCTTTTTCCGATATCGGAGATATTGCCTGGCTGTCATCAAATTTAAACGGAACCAACGCTTTGTAATAAAAATTAATAGATATTATTGCACTATTTAAATTTTGGGTTACACTTGTTACTTCAGAAAGCGGTGTAGATTTTGAAAGACTGCCAATAAATTCAGAAATTTGCGAAGGAGTTCCCTTTATGCTAACGGCAAGTGTTAAAAAAGGGAAACCAGTCGACTCTTCAATCGAAGGGTGAGATAGCCCTCCTACTTGAAATTCGTAATCACTAAGAGAAGTATTGGATTTCGCAGTTGCCGAGGAAATTGAGCTTAATACTCCTTCAAAATCTTTCTCGGAAGGCAGGGCAGTTGATACAAGAAGAAGCTGAGTGGAAAGAATTGAATCATCGAGATTTGATAGTAAGTCAAGATTATTTTTTAAAATAGAAAATTTATTTAATTCAATTTTTCTTTCGTCATTTAGCCTGGCTAAGTCTCTAATTCTTGGCAAAACAGCAAATAAAAATAATACAAGTGTTATGAGTAATATTAATATATAAACAAGATGCTCTTTGTATTTTGAATATAATATTTTTATTGTATCTAAATCGACGTTAGTATTCTCTTTCATAACTTATTCGCTTTCAGGGATAAACTATAGCTTCCGCCTCCCTGGTCCGATGAAATACTTTGAATCGTAAGACTTTTAATAATTTGTTTTTTTGAAAGCATTTCAAAAAGGTTGTTTAACATTTCATCTATTGCAGTCAGGGAATTAGATGACACCGTAATAGCTACTTTAGTTTTATCTATTTCTAGAGAATTTACCGAAATATTGCTGGGAATTTTTTCCAAAAGAGAATTTATTTCGGAATCAAAGTTTGTTCTGGTATCCAAAATTCTTGATATGTCTAAAATTTTACTATTTACAATTGCAATTTTTGCTTGCTTTTCGCGGAGAAATTTAATACTAAAGAGGATTTTGTCTTCCTCTTTCTTAACATTGCTTGGAGAGATCTGATTTATTAAGAAAAAGAGTAAGATTGAGGCAGCAGTAATAAATATAATTGAAGAAACGGCTGCTATTCTTAAAATTCCTAAGGATTTATTTTTTGAAACGGATTCTACCAAGACCCCCGAAGCAAGATTAATATCAGTTTTCATTGTCCCTCATTGCAAGGCCCACCGCAATTGTATAATCAGGTCCATTATCAAGTAGATCCTGAGGCAGATCATTTTGATTAGTTATTATTTTCCATGGATTTGCAATAGCGGTTTCTATACCGGTATTATTCGTAAAAAATAAATCAATTCCGGGCAGTCTTGCTGTTCCTCCTGTAAGTAATATTTGCCTAACTGGCTTATCGTCCTTATATCTTTCCGAATAAAAAACGAGAGATTTTTTAATTTCGGCAAGAATTAGGTTGAGAATTGGTTCGGTTACTTTACCTATTTTTTCTCCAAATGCTTCTTTTGAAATCCCGTATGTTTTTTTATATTCTTCGGCTTGTGCCGGAGTTAAACCAAAATCAGTAGAAATTGCCCTGTTTATTGCCATGCCTCCAACTGGAATGGCATATGTAAATATCATAATTCCATCTCGCACTATTACCAGGGAAGTACTTACAGATCCAATATTTACAATAAGAGTAGATGGAAAATTTTCCGAAATAACCAAAGATCTTATTATAGATAAAACTTCAGTTTCTAAAGCATTAATAGAAAAACCCGCCATAGAAAGTATTTTCTGATACTTACTAACAAGAACAGTAGGTGCACCAACTATTAAAACCTGCATTTTCTCGTTCCCAACTGCTTTTTCCGGTCTTCTTAAGACATTCCAGGCAAGAGTTATGGTAGATAGGGGAACTGGAATATTTTGTTCTGCTTCCCAAAAAATAGCAGATGAAAGTTCTTTATCCGATAAAACAGGCATATCAATTACTTTTGTATAAACCTGATTTTCAGGCATTGCAACATTGACAAGTTTTGTAGTAATTTTAGCGCCTTCTACAGTCGCAACTATTGCTCTTGCCATCTCTTCTTCATCAAGAGGTGATTCCGAAAGCATTCCTTTTGAAGGCGTTGGAGATATTATAGAAGCATCAAGTAAAAACCCTTCTTTAACATGAGACAGCCAAACAGCCTTAATCGAAGTTATACCAATATTAAGTCCGAAAGGTTTTTTATTCATTTATACTTTGTTCAATTTGGAACAAATAGACCGTAGGTAAAAAATTGGGATGGCATGGAGTAATAGCTTGCAACTACACTAAGTTTTCTTTCCACATTTGAAGACTTACCGGTAGAAGTTACGATTGACCCTTGGGAAGGCAAAGCATTTGAACCTGTTACTGCTAAAACCGTATTTGTGTAAAGAGGAATAATTCTTACTACTAATCCATCTACTATGTTATTTAAAGTAGCTGAGTGATAAAATGTTTTGCCCGAAATCGTTGTAGGAGATGATGAAACAAATGTAAAATTATTTCCATTTGCTCCGCTCTGTCTTGCAGAGCATGGATCATAGCCAGATTTAGTTGATACAGCAGTACTGGCAGCAGTACCTGTGATTCTTATTACTTCTAAAGCAGCATTATTGCAAACGGTTGAGCTACTTCCCCAATAGATTGTCATGTTCCCGCCCCAGCGATTGGTAAAGTTAAGATCTCCTGCAGAATCATGATCAATAAGCCATACATCCACCCCTTCATCCTGAGGAATAATACTTCCGGCATTTACCAGAATACTAAGACCGCTTATAGCCGTAACACTACTTGTGAATGTTGTATTGTTAGAAGTAAAACCGCTTCCTGCTGATACAGCTTGCCCAGTCTTAATACTTTGTTGTACTCCGGCCTCTGCTGCAGAAAGTGCCTGAGCAGAGCTTACTTCTTCGGTTGTTGTTCTAAGGTTTGTTATAGTTTTAGAAGCAATCGATAGGCCAATTGTCAGAGAAATTACCATTACCAATACTACTATTAGAAGGGTTTGACCTTTTTGATTCTTATTTTTTTGTAAAAACACCATATATATATCAAGCGTAGCAATAGTTTGAAGTTCTGTCAACTCAAATTACTTTGGTTCTTTGTCTTTCTAAATCTTAATAGTTTCTAACGCTTACAGATGTTTGAAAAGAAGCAGAATCTCTATTTTCGAAAAATCCGGGATTCCCTTTTTGCGTAAGATTAAAGTTTATTCCAATTTTTGGAGGAGAAAACGCGTTATCTTGTGAGCATGTAAAGTAACAGCTCGAAACATCTACCAAGGTAGAATCTATTAAGGAAGCGCTGTTTGATGCAATTCCCGATGGGAAATTTGCTGTTGAATCACAGCGAAAAGTAGTTTTTCCGCCATCAAATCCTGTTACCTGCGCATAATGATATTGGATTGGTGTTGGAGTTAGAGTAGGCGGAGGAGAAG
>JANWJT010000011.1 GCA_025451755.1 Candidatus Microgenomates bacterium | reverse complement strand
TTAATTGTTCCATTTTCAACTATTTAGAGCTTGTTTGATGTGGAATAGTAAAAAATTGTACCTCTTGTTGGCGAACCAGGATCATATGAATAACTACCAACAATTAAAGCTTTATTAGGAGAAAGAGTAATATCGCCAACGGTTAAAGCTGTGGTAGTAGTTGATCCTCTCCCCGTTACGGTTGCAAGAGTATCGGCTTCTGTTCCTGTTATTGTAATCGTAGACCCGGAAACTCCGACTGAATTTATGCCTGCCCCGGCAATAATTAAAGATCCTGTTGTAGAATTTAGGGAGGAAACTCCCGAGCTTCCCGATGCACTGCAAATCCATCCGCTTCCATCCCAAGATAATACTTGATTAGATGAACAACTCGTTAACAACGACAATCCACTATTATTTACAAGACCACTTCCTGCTGCAAGCTGTATTGCAGATCCTGAAACCTTATTTGCTGTTGTAATCTGTGTAAGCTTACCGTCCGATATGGTGCTGTTTGCCAAATCAGAAGCCGTGATAGAACCATCTAGAATAACTCCGCCCAATCCACCGACGACCGAACCGTCTGCAAGATTATTGTCCTGCACTTTGAGACCTGATATTTCTCCATCATCTCCAAAAATTACTAAATTACCAACATTTTCTCCGGGCACTCTTCCCTGAAGATATTCCGAATTTAAATTTTTAACTTGCTTTTCATCGACTACCTTAAGCTGGCCACTTTCTAAAACAACCGGCTTTAACAAAACAATATTATCGTTAATATCTATGTAAGCTGACTCAATTAATTTTTCTCCGTTTGGCGAATATTCAGTTAAAGCAGGATCAATGCGTTTTGCAATCTCGTATGAAATTGTTTTATAAAGAGGCTGTCCAATATAACTGGCGATCATAGCCAAGCTATTGGAAATTACCGAATCTCCTGATGCCCTACCAGCAGAACCATATACTGGAGGCTTTTTTGATCTATATCCTAAATATTTCGCCGCTTGATTCGGATTTTCTAGCCAAAGATAGGTAAGAATTAAAATTATTAGAATAGAAAATATGGTAATAAACAAAATACCTGAACGTAGAATGCTCCAAAATAATTGGTGGCGCTGAATTTTTCCTTCATGCCCGGCAAGGATTTTATTAGCTGAAGTAGACCCTATTTCCTTTGTATTCTTTGAATCCTCTTTTTCTTCTCTAAAAGGCTCAAAAAATTCAGCTTGAGCTTTTTTTTTGTTGATAAAATATTCCGAATGTAAAAAATCCTCAAGTACCTTTTTTGAGTAAAGTCTTTCACCATTCTTGTTCTTTTCAGGTTTTATTAAGCCTTTTTTATCTAATCTTCTCAGAGTAGACTGAGACACCTTTAGAAGCTGAGCCGATTGGGACATTGTAAGAGGTTTTGAAGATTTTAGCTTTTCTACTTCTTGTATCGAGTAATGCCTGTCTTTTCCATTAATTCTCTGTGATCTTATTATGCCTTTTTTATCCCAACGACGAAGAGTATCCACAGAGATATTTAGAATCTCGGCTGCTTTTCCGATTGTTATTAGATTATTATCTTTGGACAGGATATTAGCCATGAATTACCTATGCATTGGTTAGCCTTTGCATAGGATAAAATTAACTGTATCTTAATTAAACCACTAATTTTATCTTCATGTCAAGAGGGAATAGGTTCAAAATTTATCTTATCTTAATCTTATCAATTCGTGAAAATACGCTCACTTCACGAGCAATCAATTTAAAAATAGGAAGTATTTGAGAAAACTGCATTGCTTTTTCCTTTAAAGATAAATATAATTTTTATAGTGAATTTTATATTTAAACACAAGTCTTTCTTGCTTCTTTCTTCCTTTTATTTTCTCCTCCGAGTTGTTAATCTTACAAAATTACCAATATTCAACGACGAGGCTATTTATCTTGATTGGGGCTTTAGAGAAACCCACGTTCCAGGTTATCTTTATTACTCTCTATATGATGCGAAGCAACCTTTCTTAATGTGGATTTTTGGCATTTTCCAGACATTTTTTTCCGATCCCCTATTTGCAGGACGACTAGTCTCGGTAATTTTTGGCTTCTTAACTTTAGTCGGAATCTATAAAATTTCTAAAAAGTTTTTTGACAATAAAATTGCAATTATAGCTTCCATCTTCTATATTATTGTGCCAATTTTTGTCTTCTACGACAGGCAGGCACTAATGGAAGGAGCCGTTGGTACGATAGAAGTCTGGTCCGTTTATTTTTTATTAAAAGTTATTGATGAAAAAAAATATAAAAATTCAATTTCTCTGGGAGTAATTTTGGGCATTGGCTTTTTTATAAAAAGTAGCGCATTGATTTTTTTAATATTAAGTACCTGTATTTTAGTTTTTTATATTTTAAAAAATAAACAAAAAGGATTATTTTTTAAAAATCTCGTCGTCGTATTTTCTTCTTTTTTAGCAACAAATTTTCTCCTTTTTATTAATCCCCAATTTTGGCAAACCCTATCCTCAAACAACAGATTTGTATTTACGTTTTCCGAGCTTATACAGTTCCCGATTAAAGCTTGGGCTGGCAACTTAGCTGGAAATTTAGAGATTGGATTTTTCTACCTTACTCCATTAATTTTTATATTAAGTTGTATTGGTATATATTTTGTTATAGTTAAAATGCATAGTGATCAAAAAATCTTAATAGTATGGATTTTATTATCTATTTTTATTCAGACTATGTTAATCAAGGGAACTTCTCACAGATATTTGGTCTCTTTTCTTCCTCTCTTTGTTATATTTGCTTCATATAGTCTTATGGTAATTTATCGAAAAATTAAAATAAATAAATATTTGTTACTCGCAATACCAGTTCTCGCTCCGCTTCTTCTATCTATTTTTCTGATACTAAATCCAATCCAGTATATCCAATTTACCTCTAAATTCTCTAAATACACTCTGCTTGAATATATTAGCGGACAAACTTCTGGTATTGGAGTTTTAGAAACCGTAGATTTTATCAAAAAAGAAACCAAGGGCAATAATGCTCTTATAGGAGTTGCCTTAAATACCGGTAATCCGGAAAGCGCCATACTTGATTATTTTTATAAGAATAAAAATATAAAAGTTACTTATTTGGATTTACAACTTTTTGGTGAATCTCTTAAGAATGTTCAATGTCTAAAGCACAAAGATCCTGTATATTTTGTTTCAAGAGACCAGCAGCAGGGAGGTTTAAATAAATACCTGCATAAAGTAACTTCATTCAGGAATCCATATTCGAATTACTCTATTGGTATTTATAAAATCGATAATAATTGTACTGGTTCGAGTATTGATATCTCGGAGCTTAGATATCCTAGTTCTTAAAAAGCAACAAGCGATATTATTCCAAAACTTGCTCCAAGCAGTGCTCCTCCAATAACATCAGATGCCCAATGTTCTCCCAAATAAACGCGGCTTAAAAGCATTGCAAAATCAAACGCCATTACCAAAGAAAAAAGTATGACCTTCTGAATCGATGATAATTTTTTAGACTTCCAAATAACGTAAAAGAGCAATACAGAAATAAAGATAGTTCGCATACTGTGTCCCGACGGATAAGATGAGCCAGGCTGGACATAGGAACTAGGAAAGCTAAAAGGAATATCATAGCGGAAAAATAGATATGGAGGCCCTGGGTGAATAACAAAAATCTTTCCATATAGCTCAATAAACATAGCTATTGCATACAGAATAAATACAGCTATTGCTTTAATTTTTCTTCTTATTAGCAAAATAAATATTAAGAATATAGTTGAAATCTCAAAGCTACCTAACAAACTCAATGTTGAAAAAGAGGTATCTACTCCCCTGCCTATCCGATCCTGAAGCTTAACTGTGCTATCAAAGTCAAGCTGAGTAAACAAATCTTTATGTACAAGATAAGAAAAGATCACAAAAAGACAGAATATTAAAAAACCTAAAGCGGCAATTTTGAATTTAGAATTTGAAATTTTCATTGAAAATTAAAAACTGAAAACTGAAAACTGAAAACTAATCAAGTTTTAATTCTTTGAGGAATCTGCGGAATTCACCATTAATATCTGGGTGCTCCAAACCAAGTTCGACAACTGTCTTCATGTATTCGAGCTTATTTCCTGTATCGTAATATTTTCCATTTTCTATTTCAACAGCATATATGGGTACTCCCTGCTTTCTTAGAAGATTTATTGCATCAACGAGCCAAATCTCTCCACCTTTTCCTGGCTTGAGCTCTTTTAAGGAATTGAAAACTTCAGGAGGCAAAATATATGCTCCATGCGTAGCAAGATTAGAACGAACCTCATCGGGATTTGGTTTTTCAACAATTGCGTTAATTTTATAGACATTCCCCTCGACAGGAGTAATATCTGCGATTCCATATCTAACTAGGTCTTCCTTCTTTTCAATCCGGATTCCTGATATAACAACTCCTCCATACTTTTCATAAACCTTTATCATTTGAGAAAGCCTTGGAGGCTTTGAATAGATAAATTCATCTCCCCACAAAACTGCAAAAGGCTCATCTTCAATTGCCGGTTCGGCAGATAATACGGGGGTAGCATTCCCATAATGCTGACCTTTTTGTCTAATATAAATAAAATTTGCCATTTCGGAAATTCTTTTTACCTGCTCCATTAATTCTTTCTTGCCGCTTTGTTCAAGATTTTTTATAAGTTCTGCATTGGGCGTATCAAAATGATCTTCTATCGCTCTTTTTGCAGACCCTGTAACAACAATGATGTCTTGAATTCCCGAATCAACAACTTCTTCAACAACATACTGAATAACAGGCTTATCTACTATCGGAAGCATTTCTTTAGGCATTGCCTTGGTTTGGGGTAAAAATCGGGTTCCAAAACCAGCTGCAGGAATTATAGCCTTTCTAATTTTCTTCATAATGGCTTTAAATAATTTTATCCTGTTACTCTTTACATGTCAAATCAGATCTGATAAAATCAGACGATAGTTATGGCAGCAACTCCAGTTGTTTTTTTAAAAGAGGTTCAGGAAGAACTTAAAAAGGTAGTTTGGCCAACTAGAGATGAGGTAATAAGGCTTACATTTGTTGTAATACTTATAAGTCTGGTCGTTGGTCTTTTTCTGGGAGGAATAGATTTTGTACTTACAAAGATAACTCAGTTATTGATTAAATAGTATTTTGATATATTAAGATATGGACATAAAAACAGAAGATAAGCAGGAAATCAAAGAAAAAAAAATATCTGGTCAGGATTTGGCAAAATGGTATATAGTTCATACCTATTCCGGCCATGAGGATCGCGTAGTCAAATCTTTAAGACAAAGAGTCCAGAGTCTAGGATTTGAGAGCAGAATTTTTGATATTATTGTTCCAAAAAGAAATACTATTAAAGTTTCCGGAGGAAAAAAAGAATCTGTAAAAGAAAAAATATTTCCAGGATACATTTTGGTTAAGATGCTTCTAGACGATGAAAGCTGGCTTTTGGTCAGAACTACTCAGGGAGTAACATCTTTTATTGGAACGGGAAACAAGCCTACTCCAATTTCTGAAAAAGAGGTTGAAGCAATCCAGAAATTTATGCAAATGGAAGAGCCTCTTTACAAGACTGCTTTTATTAAGGGAGAGGCAGTAAAAATAATTGATGGTCCTTTTGCAGATTTCTTAGGCACCATAGATGAAATTGACGAAACAAAAGGAAGACTCAAGGTTCTAGTTAGTATCTTTGGAAGAGAAACACCTGTGGAATTAGATTTTCTCCAGGTAAATAAACTCTAAGAAGTTGAAAATCAGAGATTAACATTATGGCAAAAAAAATTAAAACAATAATTAAATTGAATATTCCCGGAGGAGCGGCGACACCTGCGCCACCAGTTGGTCCTGCCTTAGGTCAGCATGGTCTTCCAATAATGGAATTTGTTAAAGCATTCAATGACAAGACTGCAGAAATGAAAGGAACAGTTATTCCGGCAGTTATTACTGTTTACGAAGACCGAACTTTTTCTTTCGTTACAAAAAAACCACCTGTTGCCGAGATGATTAAAAAAGCATTAGGAAAAGAAAAAGGATCACAGAAACCAGGAAAAGAGTCTGCAGGAAAACTTTCTAAATCTCAAGTTGAAGAAATTGCGAAAGCAAAAATGGACGATTTAAATACAATTGATGTTGTGCAAGCGTCAAGGGTAGTCGCAGGAACTGCAAGGTCAATGGGGGTACAAACGGAAAGCGAATAGATATGGGAAAAATAAGAGTAAAAACTTTCGGCTCACCAGAGCAGGAAGAAGAGGAAAAGAAAAAAACTAAAGAAAAAAGAGAGGCTAAGAAGGCTGTTAAAGCACCTGGGTTAAAAGGCGGAGAAAGAGTTGTGGCAGTTGGTCCAACTCAGGAAGAACTTGAAAAATCAGCCGAAACGAAAAAAAAAGAAGAAGATAAGCTCTCCTTCGCTAAAGATTCGAAGATCAAGAAAGAGAAGTTTGCTAAAAAGATAAAAGAAAGATCTAAAAGATATCAAACAAGCGTACAAGTATTAGATAGATCAAAAGCTTATCTCATAACAGAAGCCTTGGAGCTTCTGGCAAAATTCCAAAAAACAAAATTTGACGAAACAATCGAACTTCATTTAAACACAATCAAAACAGGAATCTCAGGAAGCCTTACCCTCCCCCACGGGACAGGCAAAAAAACAAAAGTTGTTATAGCAAACGACGAATTAATTGCAGAAATCGAAACAGGAAAAGTTGATTTTGATATTTTACTTGCCAAACCGGATATGATGCCAAAACTTGCAAGAGTAGCAAGAATTTTAGGACCAAAAGGTCTTATGCCAAATCCAAAAAACGGAACCATAACTCAAAATCCTCAAGACTTAATTAAAAAATACGAGGCAGGACAAGTTTCCTTTAAAACTGAAGTAAAAGCTCCCTTAATGCATTTAACTGTTGGTAAATTTTCTTTTGGAGACAAAAAACTTAAAGAAAATATAAATGCAATTATAGGAGCTGTAAAACCGGAGAATATTCAAAAAGTTGTTCTAAAAAGCACGATGTCCCCAGGAATTAAAGTAAAGATTTAGGACTTGACGAATTTATAAGTCTTTGTTACAATTACAAAACCTAAGACAGCAAGAGTTCAGTGATTAGAACATAAATACTTGCCGAGGAAATAACTAAGAACTGATTGCCAGTTTATAGTTGCTAATATACTCTCTTAGGAGAGTTTTTTTATGGAAAACAAGAAAATAATAAGCAAAAGCAGAGAAAAAAAACAAGAGATTGTGTTAAGTCTATCTGAAAAGATCGATAAAGCAAAGGCCTTGGTCTTAACAAATTACCAGGGCCTAACGCATAAGCAGCTTGAGGGAATTAAAAAAACCCTAAAGCAATTAGATGCAGATTTTATAATCACAAAAAACACTTTGCTTAAGATAGCACTTGAAAATTCAAAGTTTAAAATTCAAGATGATCTCTCTAACCCAACAGCGGCGCTAATTGTTTATGAAGATGTAGTTGCTCCTCTTAAAGAGATTGCCAAAAGCTTGAAGTTGCTTGGTCTTCCTACAATTAAACTTGGCATTCTGGATAATCAAACACTTACCAGCGACCAAGTCCTAAAGCTGGCTTCACTTCCCTCTCGCGAAGTGCTACTTGCTCAAGTTGTAGGCGGATTAAAATCTCCTATTTTTGGATTACATAGAGCGCTTTCTTGGAATATTAGTAGTTTAGTTATGACATTATCTGCTATACAGCAGAAAAAGAATTAATAATAAAGGTGGTGATAAGAAATGGCTAGTAAAACATCAACCCCGACTAAATCGGGGTCAAAAATTGAAGAATTATTAAAGACTGTTGAAGAAATGTCTGTTTTGGAACTTTCAGATTTTGTTAAAGCTTTGGAAGAGAAATTTGGAGTTTCTGCTCAGGCAATGGCTGCTCCGGCAGCAGCTTCAGGGCAAGCAGCAGAAGCTTCTGAACCTGCAGAAGAGCAAACAGTTTTTAATGTAGTAATTGCAAGTTCAGGAGAAAATAAAATCTCTGTAATTAAAGCTCTAAGAGAGCTAGTTCCTACATTAGGGCTAAAAGAAGCAAAAGATTTGGTAGATGCAGCACCAAAAGAAGTAATGACTCAGGTTAACAAAAAAACCGCAGAAGAAGCAAAAGATAAATTAACAACAGCAGGTGCAACAGTAGAATTAAAATAATCTCTTTAATTTTTTGCAACAATAAAGGCTCCGCATGGAGTCTTTTTTGTTTTTAGTACTTGACAATAATGTTCTACTTTGTTACTTTATAGACAATTAACTATTAAAAAGACTATTAAAAATATAGTCTTAAGCGTATGGCAGATCAAAGTCTATCAATCAGTAATCTTCCCGACCTTCTAACCGTTAGAGAAGTTGCCCAAATCTTACGAGTGTCTCCTCTTACGATTAAAAGATGGGGCAAGAGAGGAAAACTTCCTGCAATAAGAATCAATTCCCGAGGAGACAGACGCTACAAGAAAGAGGCAGTTCTCTGGCTTTTGGGAATTGCGCAAAAAACCGAGTCACTTTAAAATTAACCTAATTAACCTAATTGCTCTAATTGTTCTAAACAAATCCCAAATCCCAAGTAGATCAATTCTCCTTATTTCTCATCTACGATCCACCAGTCAAACTTAATATCTTCAGCATACTCCCCTTCAATTGTTATTGTGAAGCCATTCCCTATAGACTTACTGCTTACAACAAGTACCCGGTTTCCTGTTTTTGTTGTAGGAGTTACCAATATTCTCGATTTTCCTGTTACAGCAGTTGTGGAAACTGTTACACTACTCTCCCCTGCAAGCAGACTTCCTGAGCCTAATGTTGCAGAATCCAATTCAGACGTATCAATTTTTATCTTTTTTGCAGTTATCTCCCCCTCAGTTTTAATGTTTCCCTGCGTATCAATAATTACTTTTCCCGAGAGTATATTTATTCCGCCCAATCCGTTATTTTGTAAGTTTAAATCCCCCACCGAATTTATAGTAGCTCCGCCATTACCACTGTTTACAGATTCATCAAGTCCATGAATAGACATAAGCCCTACAGATATATTTCCAGTTACTCCCAAATCGGCAGTTGTGGTTCGTCCCAAAACCATTAGGTTCCCAGAAATATTTGCAGATGTAATATCCAGATCCGAAAGATCATTTACAAAATCCGCAGATGTGGAAGCCCCTAGAACTGCCGGCTGGTTTGTAATTGAAGCCATGAATGCCGATTGGGTCGAACTGTTAACTATTTGACTTCTTAAATCTTCTATTTGTGCTTCGGCACTTGCCACTCTATTTTTAAGATCTGTAAAATTCTGATCACTCGCCAAATCAAAAGTCCCTGAAGACGAAGCAGTCTGAGATTGATTGCTAGCTGTAGCCTGTGGACTGTAGTCAGTAGACGGCACCCCCGGCAACCCCAACGCAAGTGCAGCAGCTTCAGAACTTGCAGGAGAGTTAACACCACCAAGGTTTCCATCTTGTCCAAGATAAACAGATGGATCATACCATGTTGGGCTTACATAGGCTTGTATTCTTTCTGTTCCTGTTCCGTCATATGATCCTATTGCTCTTGCTACTGCAAAACCTGTTGTTACAGCTTTTGCTCCTACTCCTTGGACAGTTGAATAAGATATTATGTCTCCTCCTTTAATAGGACCGTTCTCCAGAGATACCTTTATTCTAATTTGTCCAAGAAGTCCTACAAGGATATATGAAGGGTCTTCATCATTACCTGAGTTTCCTACAAAACCTGGTGTATCAGATATTGCTCCTAATATTTTTCTGTTGTTATTGTCACATTTTACTACCTTACCATTCCCAGAAAGACAGACAATATCTCCAAAGTCAAAGTGTTCATCAACAGATTCTTTCTGGAACCATTCTGCGTAGTCACCACCTGATGTATCGTATGCTACTCCACCTGATCCATTACCCCTTACTTTACCTATTATGGTACTGTTTCCCTTTGCAAAGTTTATGAATCTGTCTGGATTTCCCGGATTACCTGTTGACGCATCTGTTCCTAATCTTAAAGACAAAGCTGTATGACAAAGAGAATTTGTACATGCTCCTGTTCCTCCTGTATTAGGCTGACTGTTCCAAATCTGTGCTGCTGCTGTTGCTTCACTACCAGGGAGTTGAAATACATTGAGAGCAAAGACACCTGAGCCGGTAGCTGTATTAGCACTAGTTCCATTTAAAGTCCATCCAGAGGCAATTTGAACGCTCCCAGTATTTGTTATCAGCATGCGGATTTTAGATACATCTGTACTTCCGGTGGTTGCGTCTGTTCCGAACACCAGGGCACCACTTCCTACTTGTCCTCCAGTGGCTTGTCCTGCGCTCAAGGAGAAAAGTCCACCTAGATTGAACGCTGCATCATTACCAAACATAAGTGCTTTTGCTCCTCGTGCCGTACTGTTCTGAGCACCTCCTCCAGAAAGATATAGCCCTTTACTGTCGCTTCCATCAACAGTGTCCATTTGCAAGCCTGTGCCAGTAGTACTAAGCACCAAGTCACCGTCGTTTTGAATTGTAAATTGAGTAGTTCCGCTTGCAGAGGCTGTAAAAATATCGTTCGTAGCTACTCCTGTTTGGTTTACGATAAGAGCCGCATTGCCTCCTCTTTGTCCACCTTGAATATCTAGAGTTGCTGATGGAGTTGCTGTACCTATACCAACATTTACTGCATAGAATGCTGTTCCTCC
>JANWJT010000010.1 GCA_025451755.1 Candidatus Microgenomates bacterium | reverse complement strand
GGCATAAAACAGAACCAAATTCTATATTTTGATTTTTATCTTTTCTTAAGTATTCTGCAAAATCAGCAATTCCGTTTGTCTGGTACTGAACTCCCTTATCGTTTCCTCTTACAGATCCAACTATTCCTATGCCTGAGGTTTCAAAACTTATAAAGTGATTAGAATTTGCTACGGCAGTTGTTGAAGTATTTCCCAGTTTTACA
Source organism: Candidatus Microgenomates bacterium (assembly GCA_025451755.1). GTDB lineage: Bacteria > Patescibacteriota > Microgenomatia > Levybacterales > UBA12049 > 2-01-FULL-38-21. The sequence goes on along the minus strand of JANWJT010000010.1, from coordinate 24,581 downwards.
ATTAATCCACTTGCAGTATCTGAAGTACTACTATTATATATCTGAGCCGCTGCAGTTGCAGATTGAGTATCTTGAATATCTAGTCTAAAATTTGGATTTGCTGTTCCGATTCCTACATTTCCTCCAGTTTGGTTCCACCAGTTTGTTATATTTGGCAAAGATGTCCAAGAAAGGGTACCAGATCCGTTTGTTTGAAGAAAATTTCCATTACTGCCTCCGGAGTTTGGCCAAGTATATTTTATACCACTAAATGTTGTAACCGCAGATGGGCTCGACAAATTAAGACTTCCCGAAATTTTTAGATCTCCAGCTGAAGAAAGAGTATTAAGGGCTGAAAAAAACTGAATATCTCCCAGGGAAGTAGATTGTAATGTGAAAATTCCTTTTCCTTTTGTTGTTAAGGAAAGATTCGAATTTTGAGTGGAGGTAGAAATGGTTGGATTTATTCCCGAAAGAACAATGTCGCCTCCTACGGTGGTGTTTCCGAAGCTGTCTACCGTGAATTTAGCAATGCCGCTTGACGATGCGCTAATGAGTGGTCCTATGTCGTTTTGGTTGATAGTAAAGGCCGATTGGCCACTTGAAGTGGCGAGTATACTGAAGAGATCATCGACTTCAATACTCCCAGCGGCTGTTAATATGTTGTTATTGTTTGAGGTATTATGTAGTGGTTTTTGTAAATCGATTTTTCCCAGTCCATCTGGTATAACTTCTATGTTCGTGTTGGTTCCCAAAATAGTACTAAGAGTCAGAACATTTCCCGAAATAACAAATTGACTGTCTAATGTTTGAAATATATGAGCAGTTTCCCCTCCAATAGATAGGTTTCCCGATGAGTCTAGGGCTAAAATAACGTTTGAATATCCACCGCTTGTAATTGGGTCAAGTCCTCTTAGTTTTTGTGAATTGCTGGCAAGCGATACGTTTGAAATTTGTTTTCGAGGATATAGCTCTTCAGTTTGAGCAACTGTTACCCCAAGCCATAAAGCAGGGTAGGTAAGAAAAATATTCTGCGGTATTTGAGTTTTATTGCCTAAGGTAACTGAAAATTCACCATCTTGATTAGGCTTTATAACGTTTACTTCCTGCCACAATAAAGAGGACCCTGAAGCCTGAGGATCACTATATATCGAAAATCTTACTGCTTCCTCATTTGTTATTGGGTTGCCAAGAGAATCAGTAAGCTTATCTTTGAAGGTTAAAACTCTTGGAGCAGCAAATGCTAGGTCGCCTAAAACTCCTTTTTTAAGATTGCTATCCTGAAAGAATTTTTGATAAGCTCCAAAGCCGATCATAGACATGAATACAATTAGAAGAGAGAAGTGAATGTAATGAACAAATGCATTATTTCGATACTTTAAATACCATTTTGGTCTATGGTGTAAAATTTGATAGATAATTTTTTTAGGCAACGAAAAATATTTCGTGGATACTGCAAATGGAGCATAAAATGATTTTTTTAAGTTTGGAATTGTCCAGACTGTGTTAGGGGTCGTAGAGATCTTTACGGAATTATCTATAAAGACCGGTCTCTTTTTGACAATCCAAAATGCATATTCAAATTGGTCAAGGCCCAGAGCTAGATTCTTAATCAAGAAATCGAAAGAGGTGTTTGCTAGCCGGGTAGACTTTTGAATAAGCCTTAAGGGTGGAAAAACAGAATATCTAAAATCTTTGTCTTCTTTTTTTAAATCTTGAGGTTCCTTGGGTTTTTTCTCTTCGATAGGATATACAAAAAATCCTCTAGGTGAAGGAGCTTGATTAACATTAGAAGATTCAGAATTTTTATTACTTTCTATAATTTTTTCTTTAGTTGCCCAACGCACGAATTTTCTAATAGAGGAAAGTTTTCTGTTAATAGACAGAGGAGAAAATCCCTGAAAAAGAAGTCTTTTTTTATACTCTTCTATGATACTGGGATTTAACTTGCTAAAAATATTTTGATCATCTACTTCCCATGATTCGTTTTGGTTTGTAACTATTTTAGCCCAGGTTAAGAACTGTTTTATATCGATTACATAATTTTTTATGGTTACCGGCGAAGAATTGTCAGAGTACAAATAATTTTTAAATTTTTTAAGATGCCAGCTATCTTCCTCTTTCTCTCTTGGAACAGATTTATCAAGCGGAATTTCTTCAATATAATTTTGCTCTTTTAAAAAAAATAAAAATTTTCTAATTGAAGAAATTCTCCTGTCTAAAGAAGATGCTGCGATTTTATTTGCATTAGATTTTTTAAAATGCTCAAGGACATCTGCAGTAATAGATTGGGGATCAAATTTATTAGAGTAACTATCTTCAAACCAGGTTATAAAAAAAATTATATCTGAGGAGTAATTTTTAATTGTTGAGTTAGAAGCTGGTTTATTCTGAGAGCTTAGATAGGCTTTGAATAGGGTTAATAAATTCATTTTAATTTAAGAGACAGATTCTGTGAAAATCCATGTCAGCTTTGAGATTATACAGATTATATCCATTATATGGGAAATAATACTTATAAAACTAGAATAAACAAAATGAAGCAACCTTGTCAATAACCCAGAGTAAGAAAAAATGATATATTGTGTTAATGTTTGAATTACTGATTTAGTAAGATAGGGTATGTGAAAACAGACGAAAATAATATGAAATGTGCTTTAAGACTAAATATTCATTTAATGTTCGTATTTATTGATTATAGGAGTATAGATCTATATGATACTAAATATATCAATTGTCACATTTCTTGCAGTGTTATAGTTTGATATATTTTATAAATTATTACTTTCATTTACCCAATTTAAGTCATTTTTCGATTTTTTATACATGCCTAAACAAAAATTTGGTAAAATACTAGGGGGTGCCTTTTGGCAGATTTTGTCTTAAAGTGATAAGATTTTCTGCTTTGCAGATTAGATTGAGAAGAAAGGAAAAGTTAAATTCTATCTATGGTTTTTTAGATTAATTTAGCTATTCTAAGAAGTTTTTAACTTCTTCCTGACAAGTATTACAAAAAATCCAATAATTGTCAATATAATAATTTGTCTTACTGGAATGGAAATAAATGCTGTCTCTTTTATAAGCGTAGGCGAGTTTTCATAATTAATAATCAGTTTTGCTTTGTATCTCCCTAATAATAGGTTTTCTTTCCAAATAATGTCACTAAGCTTTTCGTTAGACATATTGACAGTACTTTTAGCAAGAATGCTTCTTTCTCCCAGATTTACTTTTCCTATATTCTGTCCAAATATGTTGGTAATAAGAATATATCCGCTTGAGTTTATGAAGTTTTGTTCTGTATTCTCAACTTCAACATTAAATTTAACCGGTCCTTCCGAAATAAAAGATGAAGTGGAGAAATTTTTAATCCTAGCTTTATATTCTTTCGGATTTATAGAAATGAGAACATTAATGCCTATTCCCTCTACGATTTGAGAGTAAGTTGAATCGGGGTTATTTTTATCTTGGGTAAGGAAAACAAGCGAGAAGTAATGGTCCTTTGACTCTTCTTCTTTTGGGACATCAATATAGATCGTTAGATTTTTTTCCTGTTTGGGAGAAAGGGTAATTTTTGAAACTGGCTGATCTTCTTCTAAGATTTTTACTCTTTGTAAAAACTTAGCTTCTCTAGAAGTATAATCTGAGTATAAAAGATAGTTAACTTTATCAGAATTATTATTTCCAGCTACAAATGGTTTTAAAATATAACTTAGTTCAGCAGTATTGTCGGATAAATTCTTAATTATAACTCCAGTTTTCACAATAGCGGGCGAATTTGCTTTGATTCTTATGGTTGTCGGATAAATGCTAAGCGAATAACCTGAAGCATTGGCGTCTTTTGGTATAAATAAAAGTATAATTATTAAAACTGAGGCTATTAAGAATATCTTAGATTTTAATCTCATTACAAATTGGGAACTGCAATAAAAATTATAGAATTTGAATAACTGCTCTTAGTTTGAGTATTTGAAATATTAGCTTTAAGCTCTATTTTAGCTTTTCTGGAGTTTAAATCGTTAATAATTATCTGATATGCTTCGGACTTTGATTCATTTGCAAATTGCTTAAAATAACCTTTCTCTGAAAAATCTTCCGTACACCCGGATCCATCTGTATTTTCACATCTATAGCCAAATCCGAAAGACAAATTACTCGACCATAAAGCTGAAGAAATTTCGGAACATGTGCCGTTATCACAGGTTGTATCTGGAATAAAATTGTTATGGGCATCGCTAAGCTCATTATTCTCGAATGTAAAAACAGAATAGCCCCTAGAGGGGGATTCTGAAACAGTAAGGTCGATTATTCGAGAAACAGGATTTGCAGGAGTAAGCTTGCCATAATCTACTAAGTTATTTGATATCGAGAAAGAAAGGGCTTGACTGTCTTCCTGATTAGATTCAGAGATAACCTGATAATTCTCACCAAAATATATGTTCGAAGTCTTTTCAGAATTTTTATCAGAAGGCTTGCTGGGAGATTCGATCGGATTTATCAATGTCTTCTGTTCAATTTCTCCGCCCTGCATTATATAGGATTTGTTTGATGCACTTTGAGCTATAGTTTGATTTCTAAAAACTATAAATCCAATAACTATCAATGCTGAAACTAGGCTTAATTTTTTAAGTCTTGAGGAGAATATCATAATAGTATTTGTAGTCCAATCGTATAAAATCCGACTTTAAAAAGCAATAAGCCCTGATGTTTAAAGATATAGCTGGAGAGATTTTCTTATGTTATACTCCATTTATGACTAAAACTAGGGATAAAACTTCAATTCCAAAATATGATCCATCAGAAATAGAAAAAAAATGGCAAAAAATTTGGGACAGCGAAAAAACTTATCAACCCGATCTAGATAAAGCAAAAAAACCCTTTTATAACTTAATGATGTTTCCATATCCTTCAGCTGAAGGACTTCATGTAGGCAATATGTATGCGTTTACAGGAGCGGATGTCTATGGAAGATTTAAGAGAATGCAGGGAAATGATGTTTTTGAACCTATTGGCCTAGATGGATTTGGAATCCATTCGGAAAATTACGCCTTAAAGGTAGGACTTCATCCAAAAGAACAGGCGAAAAAAAGCGAGGAAAATTTTTACAGACAACTTCAAGCAATCGGAAACGGCTTTGATTGGTCAAAAAAATTAGAAACCTACGACCCCAATTATTATAAATGGACACAGTGGATATTTATTCAATTATTTAAAAAAGGACTGGCTTATCGTAAGAAGGCAAGTGTGAATTTTTGTCCGCAAGATAAAACTGTTCTGGCGGACGAGCAAGTGATTGCAGGACTTTGCGAGCGATGTAATTCGCAAGTTGTAAAAAAAGATCTTGAGCAATGGTTTTTTAAAATTACAGATTATGCAGAAAGATTATTAAATAATATCGACAAACTTGATTGGAGCGAAAAAGTCAAAATAGCCCAGAGACAGTGGATAGGAAAATCTGAGGGGGCTCGTATCAAATTCAAAGTCAAAAATTCACAATCAGAAATTGAAGTTTATACAACTAGGCCAGATACTCTGCATGGGGTAACTTTTATGGTTTTGGCGCCTGAGCATGAGATCTCAAAAGAAATTTCAAAGAAAAATAACGAAGTTGGAGAATATATAAAAGTAGCTCAAAAAAGAACTGAACAGGAAAGAATAGCTGAAGGAAAAGAAAAAACGGGAGTAGATACAGGTCTGATTGCTATAAATCCAGTTAACAATGAAGAAATTCCCATTTGGGTTGCAGATTATGTCTTGGGAGGATATGGAACAGGAGCGATAATGGCGGTTCCAGCCCATGACTTCAGAGACTTTGAGTTTGCTCTCAGGTATGACCTTCCGGTAGTTCAGGTAATTTCTAAATTAAACGCCCCAATTAGGAGTTATTTGATGGGTGGCGAAGATATATCAGATGAAGATTTAAAGAGGTTAAAAATAAAAATTCTTGATACTACAGAAAAAGGATATAGGAAAATAGAAATTCCTAAAAGTAAGATTAAAGATTACGAAAAATTAATAGAGAACAAGATGACTCTAGGGTTTTGGAATGAATATATCGCAAAGGAGATTATTTTTATATTTAAGTTTAAGGATGGAAAGGTTAAAAGATTCGTTCTTTCAAGAGAAAATGAGAAAGAGATTGATAAATTAGGAGAAGAATTTAATGGAAGAGTCTGGAAAAAAAAGGCCAGTGTTTGGAAATGGCTTGCAAAAAATGATACGTACGCTGATCTAATAGTCCACGGCGAACAGGGCGAGATCATAAATTCCGGAGAATGGGACGGAATAAGAGTTCCGAATGAAATTGGGAAAATAATTGAGTTGATTGGAAGAAAGCAAATTGGAAAAAGGGAAGTTAATTATCATCTGCGGGATTGGCTCATCTCAAGACAAAGATATTGGGGACTTCCAATTCCCATGATTAATTGCTCTAAATGTGGTTGGCAGCCTGTTCCAGAAAAAGATTTACCTGTACTCCTCCCAGATGTTAAAGATTGGAAGCCAAAAGGGGATGGGCAGTCACCTCTGGCGAATATCGAAAGCTTTGTTAAAACAAAATGTCCCAATTGCGGAGGAAATGCAGAGCGGGAAACAGATGTCTCAGATACGTTTCTAGACAGCGCATGGTACTTTTTCCGATATATTGCAACCGATAAAACAAAAGAAGCATTGGATAAACAAAGAATTGAGAAATGGCTGCCTGTGAATATGTATATTGGAGGAGCAGAGCATTCGGTTCTACATCTTCTGTATTCCAGATTTATCACGATGTTTTTTAAAGATCAAGGTTTAATTTCTTTTGAAGAGCCTTACTCTAAATTCCGCGCCCATGGACTTCTAATAAAAGAAGGAGCAAAAATGAGCAAGAGCCGTGGAAATGTAGTTATTCCAGACAAATATATAAAAAAATTCGGAGCAGATACTTTAAGGTTGTATCTAATGTTTATAGGGCCTTTTATTCAGGGAGGAGATTTCTATGATACAGGAATTGAAGGAATGTACAGATTTGTAAAACGGGTTTGGACTCTTTTTACTCGAATATCTGATTCTAATTCTCAAATTACGAATGAGTCGCAACGGGTGATGCATAAAACAATCAAGAAAGTTACTGAGGATATTGAGAATTTAAGATATAACACTGCAATTTCATCTCTTATGGAGTATTACAATTTTTTATCAAAACAAAAATTCATATCAAAAGAAGAAATAAAAACCTTGCTTTTGCTTATGGCTCCTTTTGCGCCTCATTTCACAGAAGAGCTTTGGGTCAGGGAAAGAGGGGAGTCATCTATTCATATTTCTCAATGGCCAATTTATGACCCAAAGTTTCTCACAGAAAGTGAAATTACTATTGTTGTGCAAGTTAATGGCAAGATGAGAAGTACTTTAAAAGTTTCTCAGGGAGAATCTTTAAATCAGCAATTAATTGAAAAGATTGCTAAAAAAAACCAGAAGGTTAATAAGTACTTTAATAATAAGCAGATTAAAAAAGTAATCTATATAAAAGGCAAGGTAATAAACTTCGTTGTGGCAAATGGATACTGAAGAAATAATTAATAAATACCTCCCGCTGGTGAAAAGACATTGGTTGCCTTTGGTTGTTGGGCTTGCTGGGTTGATCCTTTTAGGTTATGGTTTGATAGGGTTAGGCGCTTCCTCTTCAAATTCAGATGATGTAGTCTTAGAAAAAACAGATTCTAGCGAAGACCCTAATAGGGAAACAAATTTAGTAGTTGATGTAGAGGGAGCAGTTGTTTCTCCGGGAGTTTATAATCTGCCTAAAGATTCAAGAGTTAAAGACGCTCTTGTTGCAAGCGGAGGAATTTCGGCAGAGGCAGATAGAATTTGGGTATCAAAAAATTTAAATCTAGCTCTTAAAATAGTTGACGGAACAAAAATTTACATTCCCTTTCAGGGGGAAAGTCAAAATAGTCCTGCAATGTCTGATAATTCAAATAATAAGTCTAATATTGGAACCTCCGGATCTATCAATATAAATTCCGCATCAGAAAAAGAACTAGATTCATTGCCGGGGATTGGTCCGGTAACCGCTCAGAAAATAATAGGCAATAGGCCTTATCAAAGTCTTGAAGAATTGGTTTCAAAAAAAGCCATAACCAGCAATGTGCTAGATGGTATAAAGGACAAAATAACACTTTATTGAATGAGGATTGCAGCAATAGCATCTGTTTTTCTTCTGATTTTAGGAGTTCGAATATTTTTTTATTACCAAAATCAGCCTCAGTTTATAGATGGCCAGCTAGTTAGTTTTAGAACAGAACTTCATTCCGAACCTAAAATTAGCAATCAGCAAAGGTTATCTGCTAATTTAGGAAGCAGAGCAATACTAATTTATGCTCCTGCATTGCCTGAATATCATTATCAAGATAGCTTAAAAATATCTGGCAAATTAGAATCCAGATTGCTAAAAGACGGAACAAAAATCTTCGTTATGTTTTTTCCTAAAATAGAAAAGCAAAAAAGTAACGATTTTTTGGGAGCTATATTTGCGATCCGGCAAAAGCTTATTGCAGTATTCAACAAAACTCTGCCTTTAAACTACTCAGCGCTTCTTTTGGGAATTACATTCGGTGTTAAAGAAAAAATGACACCCGATTTTTTAAATGAACTTCGGTTAACGGGAGTGCTTCATGTTATCGCTGCATCCGGGATGAATGTAACTCTATTTGGTGGTTTTATTAGCGCACTATTTAGTTTTTTCTTTAAACGCCAGCTGGCACTTTTTTTCACAATCTTTGGTATTTTAATTTATGTTATTTTGGCAGGATTTGAGCCATCTATAATAAGAGCCGCCATAATGGGTGTTCTTGTATTCTCGGCGCAAATTTTAGGCCGTCAGAGGCTTTCTTCGTATGGTTTAATACTTGCCGGATACTCCATGATTTTCTTAAACCCCAGCATAGTCTTTGATATAGGATTTCAGCTTTCATTTGTTGCGACCGCCGGTCTTTTATATATTCGTCCAATTTTTTATTCTTCGGAATTTATCAAACGAATTCTAGGTAAGTCTTTGGTTGGAGAGGATATTGCTACAACAATTTCTGCACAGGCTGCAACTTTGCCAATACTTCTTGCTAATTTTGGAGTCTATTCCATTTGGTCGATAGTTGTAAATGCATTAGTTTTGTGGACAGTTCCGATTCTTATGATTATAGGGGGAGTTGGTGGAGTATTGGGATTATTTTTTGATTTAGGTGGTAGGTTGGTTATTTTTCTTTCACTCCCGTTTATTTTATATTTTGAAAAAATTATAAATATCTTCTCTAACTTCGGAGGAATTCTAAAAATAGAAAATCTTTCCTGGCAAATAGTTTTAGGGTATTATTTATTGTTGGGAGCTGTGGTTTATAGGCTGAGAAATTCCAAAGTATGAAAAAATATATTGGAATTCTTATACTTATTCTCATTTTTTTAGGCGGGATAGTTCTTTATCAGCATTCAAAATTTAACGATAATAAGCTTCATATAGTTTTTTGTGATGTTGGCCAGGGAGATGGAATTTTTATAAGAACCCCTTTAGGGAAAAATATTCTTATAGATTCAGGACCGGATGATAAAATAATAGATTGTATTCAAAAACATTCTCCTTTTTGGGAAAGAACAATATCATTTGCAATCCTTACCCATCCTCATGCAGATCATTTTACTGGATTCAAGAGCATTTTCAATACGTACAAAGTAGATAATTTTGCCGGAGAAAAGATAGAAAATGATACAACTGGATATAGATATCTTAAGGATATTCTAAATAAGAATAATCTTGATATAAAATATTTATATTCAGGTGATCTAATAAAGGTCAGGGATGGGTTAAAAATTCTTGTTTTAGGTCCAGACAAAGAGTTTTTAAATCAAGTAAGTCCAAGTCATCTTATAAATCAGGCAAGTGAACAGGCTACTTTAGTAATGCTTCTTTCTTTTAAAAATTTCGATGTTGTTTTTGCAGGAGATTCGCAAAGCCGGCAAATTTTAGATGATATTCAAGATCACAATATTAAAAATGTAGAGATATTAAAAGTACCTCATCATGGTTCAAAAACCGGATTAAATCCTGAAATATTGAGTTTATTAAGACCAAAATATGGAGTAATTTCTGTCGGCGCACCTAATAGATATGGTCATCCTACTAAGTTTATCCTTGATCTCTTAAGTGAATTTAATGTTAAAACTTTAAGAACAGATAAAAATGGAGATATAGAAATAATAACTGACGGGGAAAATATCCAAATAAGATGAGCCTAATTTGCTAACGGATTTATTGCACTCACATTTCCATTATGATGGGCAACTTCTTCCTGTGCTGATTTATATGTCGGAAGGGTAATGGTTATAATTGTTCCGCGGCCCTCATCTGAATCAAGGCTTATGGATCCGCCGTGTGCGTCAATAATTTTTTTTGTAATGTATAAACCCAATCCACTCCCAGCTTTTTCTTCCTTGCCATCCTTGCTTTTTACCTGGTAAAATTTTGTAAAAATTTTGTCTTGAGCTTCTTTTGGTATCCCATGTCCTGTGTCGGCTACGGAAACTCTTAGTTCTTGCTCACCTTTACTAAATAAAGTTGCTGCAGACACAATGATTTTTCCCTTTTCTGGAGTGAATTTAATACTGTTTGATATAAGATTATTCAGTACTTGTCCCATTCTTACTTTATCTATGTCTACTAAAGGAAGATGGTCAGAAACGTTATAAGTTAAAAGAATATTTTTTCTTTCTGCCTGAGGAGTAAAAATTTTAATTCTGTCATATATTAGCTCATCTATTGTCTCAGGTTTTTTATCTAGCCTGAAAGTTCCTGACTCCAGTTTTGCAATATCAAGAATAGAACCTACCTGATCTAGAAGTAGATGGGCTTGTCTGTTAATCATTTTAAGAAACTGCTCTTTTTCATCTTCCGCAAGGGTATATTTGTGGTTTAAAAGAAGCTCGGAAGAGTCCTTTATGCTTGTTAAAGGAGCACGAAGTTCATGAACGGTAATATTTGTAAATTCATCCTTGATGTCTCTATCAGCAACAATTTGTTTTTTTGATTCTTCATGTTTAGGTAGGGGAATTACTTCTTTTGTTTCCGATTTATTTAGCTTATCATCTTTTATTGAAATAATTACTGAAATTAACCCAAATAAGATTACAGCGCAGATAGATAATATCTCTAGAGTCATTATTCAGGCGAGGGAGAATCACTCTTTTTAAGAGCGCTTTTGATTTTATTTACAATATCCTGTATTTCAACTTTATATTTAAATACATAATCTATTGCGCCATCGTTTATAGCTTGATTTACAAACTCTTCCTGGCTAAAATTGGTAACCATCATAACGGGAATATTTTTTGTTTCCTCGGTCGCTTTTAGCTCTTTTAAAACTTCGTTTCCCGAAATGTCTGGAAGAACTTGATCCAGAAGTATAAAATCAGGTTTGTCTGATTTTGCTTTATTTAATGCATCTCTGCCCGTTTTTGAAGATAGAGTAATAAAGCCCTCTTTTTCAAGAGCAGTTGTAACAACCGAAGATAGCGATTCGTCATCATCTACAACAAGGATCTTCATATCTAACATAAAAGTAACAGTTATGTCGTTCTATGTCAACCCACTCAATCGTAGTTAGCATATTTCTATGCTACAATAAAAAAACTATATGAAATTAAAAGACGAGATCAATTCCAATCTTCAAAAAGTAATCGAAAGTATTGCAGGAGAAAAAACCGAAGCAGAAATTCAGTCGGGGCAGGAATCAATTCATGGTGATTATTCAAGCAATGTAGCTCTTAAAATATTCCCAAAAGCAAAAGATAAGTTTAAAAATCCTATTGAATTTGCAGAGAAAATAGTCGAGGAATTAGAAAAAGACTCAGGGTTCTCGGATAATCTAGAAAAAATAGAAGTAATCGCCCCGGGGTTTATAAATTTTTGGCTAAAAGATGCAAAGCTTCTTAAGAATCTGGAAGAAATAACAGATCAAAAAGAAAATTACGGAAAGGGAAAAAGACTCAAAAATAAAAAAATTATGCTTGAGTTTGCAGACCCCAATCCATTTAAGGAATTTCACATAGGGCATCTTAGAAATATTTCTCTTGGTGAATCTTATGCGAGACTTTTGGAGTTTGAAGGTGGGGAAGTTCTTAGAGTTAATTATCAGGGAGACGTTGGTATGCATGTTGCAAAAGCCATATATGGAATTCAGAATTCAAAACTTAAAATCCAGAATTACGAGAATAAATCATTAAAGGCACGTTCTGAATTTTTAGGTAAAGCATATGCAGAAGGTTCAAAGGTATTTGAAGAAGATGAAAAGATCCAAAAAGAAATAAAGGATTTAAACATCAAAATATATCAGAAAGACTCATCAATTAGAGAAATTTGGGAGAAAGGGAGGCAGTGGAGCCTTGATCATTTTGAAGAAATTTACAAAAGAGTCGGAACCAAATACAAAAGGTATTATTTTGAAAGCGAAGTTGCGCAAACAGGCAAGGAAATCGTCTTGTCTCATATCGAAGATGGAGTATTTGAAAAACATGACGGAGCTGTAGTTTTTCGGGGAAGTCATACAAGAGTTTTTGTAACAAGCGAAGATTATGCCACTTATGAGGCTAAAGATTTGGGGCTTGCTAAAATTAAATATTCAGAATTTCCCTACGATAAATCAATAATAATAACTGCTAACGAGCAAGAAGGTTATTTTAAAGTCGTTTTAGAAGTTATGGAAAAAATATTTCCAGAACTTTCTTCTAAAACAGTTCATAACGCGTTTGGTTTTGTAAAGTTAAAAGATGGAAAAATGTCTTCGCGATCTGGAAATATTGTTTCTGGCGAGTGGCTCTTGGATGAAGCAAAAAAAAGAATCAAAGAGCAGTTCAAGGACATGGGTGAAAAAACCCTAGAGATGGTTGGAGTTGGTGCTGTAAAATATTCTATGCTTAAATTTTCAAGAACCTCGGATATAACTTTTTCTTTTGAAGAGTCAATAAATCTTGAGGGTAATTCCGGACCGTACATTCAATACACGTACGCCAGAACTCAAAGTGTCCTTGCGAAATCCGAAATCCTAAATCCTAAATCCGAAATAAACCTCAAATCACAAATTTTAGATCAAATAGAGACCGAAGAATTATTAATCCTAAGGCTACTAGTTCATTTCCCAGAAGTTGTCGAGGAAGCAGGAGGAAATTTTGCTCCAAATCTCTTGTGCAATTATCTATTCGATCTTTCCCAAAAATTCAACAATTTTTACCAAAAGCATAAAATTTTAGGAAATCCTATGGAAGAGTTTAGATTACAACTAACATCAGGTGTTGGCCAAGTTCTCAAAACCGGCCTCTATCTTCTAGGAATTGAATCCCCGGAGAAGATGTAAAATTATTGCTGAGTTTTATTGAAAGGAAATTTTCCGTCCCGATAAAGAACTTTAGGAGCATAAGTAATAATTTGATAGCCAAAAAAGTTTCGCCTGACGGGATATTTTCTTGAAATAGTCTTAACTTCCAAGCGCCCATCATAAAAAATTACTGTGTAGCCATCATTTTTTTCCAAGGCTTCATTCGTCTCTCCTCTTCCAAAAAAGTGGTCGAATCTAAGAGCATTTGTTCTTCCGTAGTGAGGCTTAACAACTATATATCCTCCTATGCGGTATTCATCTACTTTGCCAATTCTGATTTCTGATTTTTTTTCATCATCAAAAGAAACGTTCATTTCTCCTTGAGGAGTTGCTCCTTGGGAAACAGTTGATTCTCCTTTAGATTTACTGCCTATCCTAAGAGACATGCTCGATCTTTGAATCCTAGAATCCAATTTGCTAACTATCTCCTGTGCTTCAGCAAGATTTTCAGGGCCGAATTCTTCATCTTTAACTTCACACACTCTATTTACTTTTGCCGCCAGAAGCATCTGCTCATTTGGCTCAAGATATGCTGAGCCATCATTTCGCTCTTTCATATTAAGTGGTGGAATTATACAACAATAACTTTCCAAGCTCAAATCCCAGAAAACTTAAATCCTTTTGGGCATTAAATTCCCGGAGAAGATGTAGGGTTATTTCTGAGTCTTATAGAGGCTTCTATGTCGTTTAATTAAATGTCTTACTACTTTTGCCGCATTTTCTTCGTATCTTTCAGGATGTCTTACCTTAGATATCTTAATCTTTCCATAGGATATGTTTCTGGATTTTCTCTCTTAGAATCTTTGTTTGCTTGCACTTCAGCATTCAGTATGTTCCTTTGTCTTTTTTCTTTATGAGCAAGATCTGTTAAAGATTTTTCTAAGAAATCAATAACTACCGTATCAGTTCCAAAATCCGCTGCCATATCTTTAGAAATATCAGAATCTCTTTTATAGTTGGCATATTCCGGAAGAGTCATGTCAAGAATATCTCCAACCAATCCTTCGTGTTCAAGTTGTTCTTTTCTTCTTTGTAGTTCTTCCGGACTTAGAACTTTCTGGGCTTTTATAAAAGCATCGTAATCAACTTCTACTCCAAATATCGCGCTTTTTGAAGTAACAAAAGCGCCATTTACTCTTGGTGCGCCTAAATAGACAATTCTTTTAATTTGTAATGCATCACCTGACTCTTCTCCGACAATCCTTTGCATATTTGCAGTAACTCTTTCTCCAGAATTTTCAACATCGTACATTTGATCTCCATTTTCTAACGATTTTGCATCTGCAAATCCTCTTGGGGTGTCTATTACAGCTTCTCCTGTTCTCATTTGAATTGCACGGAATAAATGCAATGTACCCTCTTTATCTATTGCAAATGGGGCAAGTATCATATGTGGACCTTCTACAACGGTTGGTCTTTCGAATCCTGATTGAGGATTGTTTTTGTTAACTCCCTGAACAACAGCATTTACACTTTGATTTGCATTGCCTACAGATTGTACTCCTAAAACTTCTACATCAAGTCCTTGAGATTTTAATAGCTCTTGAAGTTGAAAGAGAGACGCTACATGAATTCCCTTAGCATCTCCTATGATGAATTCTTCTTTGTGTGAATTTAAATCTTCTCTTCCTCCTGTTCTAGATCCTCTTGGTTTTCCAGCAATATCTCTTAGATAATTTACAAGAGGAATCATTTCTTGCATTGGAACCCATTGCCCTCTTAACATCTTCCAAAACAGAAGCTTGAGCTAATGGATGGGCTTCTCCTTGAGGCCTACTTATTTCTATTTTAGTCATATTTGCTTCGGGCATTGCCTGAATTATACCCTATAACAATTTAAAAATCAAGAATTTTGACCCTTGAGGGGGGAATTGGGTTGTGGTATTATAACCAGACTGGTCAACGGGTTTTCTGATCTTTTTTGTTATATTATTATGCAGTTTCAAAGAAAAGTTTTAGCAAATGGACTTCGGGTTTTAACAATACCAATGCCGTCTTTTAAAAGCGTAACTTCAATGATCTTGGTAGGTGCAGGAAGCAGATACGAAACTAAACATAACAATGGTGTTTCTCATTTCTTGGAGCACATGGCATTTAAAGGAACCAAAAAAAGACCCTCAGCGATCGAGCTTTCGTCTTTAATAGATGGAATTGGCGGAGAATTCAATGCATTGACAGGAAAAGAAACAACTGGTTATTATATTAAGTCTTCGGTAAGCCATCTTAGCCTTTCTCTTGATGTTATGTCTGACATGCTTCAGAATTCTTTATTTAAAGATGAGGAGATCAATAAAGAAAGAGGAGTTATTGCAGAAGAATTAAATTTATACGAAGACACGCCAGCTCGGAAAATTCATGATATTTACGAAAGCCTTTTGTACGGCGATACTCCAATGGGATGGGACGTAGGAGGAAGAAAAGAGATTATTAAAAAACTTTCCAGGGAAGACTTCACTTCGTATATGGATAGTCTTTACTCGGCAGATAATATGGCAGTTATAATTGCCGGCGGAATTGATAACGACAAGACATTAGAAGTCGTTAGTAAATTTTTTGCCGGCATGAAGTCTTTCGATATAAAAGGATATAATAAAGTGGTCGAAAAGCAATCAAAGCCTGCCGTAATGGTAAGGCAAAAAGAGACCGAACAGGTACATGTTGCAGTCGGAGTTCGAACTGTTCCACTAAATCATAAAGATAAACATGCTCTTTCCGTTCTGTCTTCCATTTTAGGAGGAGGTATGAGTTCAAGACTATTCCATGAGGTTAGGGAAAAAAGGGGACTTGCTTATTATGTAAGAACTTCGTCCGATCATTACAGAGATGCAGGAACTTTAGCCTCAACTGCAGGAGTTGATCCGAAAAGAGTTGATGAGGCAATAACAGTGATTCTCGATCAGTATCAGGGAATTGCAGGATCGAAGCTTCCGATTACCGATAAGGAATTAAAAAAAGCTAAAGAATTCATAAAAGGTCATTTAGTTTTGGAGATTGAGGACAGTAGAGCAGTTGCAGGATTTTATGGTCTTGCAGAGATCTTAGAAGGTAAAATTGAAACGCCAAGCCAGTATATGGAAAAAATAAATAAAGTAACTTTAGATGAGGTAAGAAATGTTGCGCGAAAATACCTAGTTTCCCAAACTCTAAATCTTGCGGTAATTGGAAATTTTTCCGATGGACAAAGATTCGAAAAACTGCTACAGTTATAACTAGAAAATTATGGAACAAACAGTAATTTTAATTAAACCGGACGGAGTAAAAAGAGGATTAATCGGAGAAATAATAAGACGATTTGAAAGAATTGGACTAAAAATTGTTTCTATAAAAATGGTTGAAGCAAACGAGGATCTTTTGTTAAAACACTATCAAAGCGATAAAGAGGCAACTTTGAAAAGATGGGGAGAAAAAACTCTTAAAACATACACCCAATACGGTAGAAATGCTAAAAAAGAGTTGGGGACAGATGACGCTCTAGAACTTGGGAAAATGGTTAATAAATGGCTGTTTGACTATGTAAAGAGTGGACCGATCGTAGCTATTCTTCTTGAAGGAAAACATGCCGTTGAAAATGCAATCGCACAAGTAGGTCCAACAATGCCCGTGCATTCACCTGCGGGAACAATAAGAGGGGATTTTTCAACCGATTCGGCAGCATATGCGAATGATGAAAAAAGGGGAGTAATGAATTTAGTTCATGTTTCGGCAAGCGTAGAAGAAGCAAATCTTGAGAAAGCATTATGGTTTTCGGCCTCCGAGGTTCACAAGTACAAAAGAGTAGAAGAGCTTATTTAATAACCTTCTTTTTAAGAAACAAAAAAGTAGCCCCAAGTAAAAGAAAATTAACTCCCTCGGAAAAAAGACAATATTGACAGGTGCTTTTTAGTATAAAAAATTGAATATATATTAATCCTCCCGAAACTAAAACACCAGATAAAGCGACCAGAAATAAAGCTTTTGCAAAAATTTTTTTAAAATCAGTCAAAGCTAGAATAGAAAGACCGATCAGTAGAACGTAAAATACACTGCCCAGCAAAGATATTGGGATACCATAAATTGTCGCGTATTTGCTTGTTAAAACAGTTTCACAGCCCGAAGTTATGGTACATGGTGGGAAAGCGCTTTTATAGTGAAGAATAGTAAGATAAACCGCATCTAAAAATCCCAAGAATGATAAAAAGAGAATTAAAAGAGGAAGTGCCTGCCAGACAGCTAGTGGATTATTTTTTATTAATTTCATTTTCAATCAACGATTTAAAGTCATCGTAGGTTCGGGGATTTTCTATTCTGGTTCCGTTAATATAAAAAGTTGGCGTTGAATTGATTCCGATTGCAAGTCCATTACTGTAGGTATCTTGAACAAAGCTTTTTGCCTTATCGGATTCAATATCGCTATTAAATTTATTTATATCTAGATTTAGCTTCTCGGCATAGTCTGCAAAAGTTGCTTCGGGATTTTGAGAGTCGGCCCAGGAATTTTGAGTTTCAAAAAGCATGTCGTGCATTTCCCAAAATTTATTCTGTTGACCTGCGGCATATGCGGCTTGCGCCGAAATCATTGCATTTTTATGAATATTAATCAAGGGAAAATATCTGTAAACAAAATAAATTTTATCTTTATATTCTGCAAGAAGCTGTTTTACCATAGGATGAAATGCCGCACATGCCGGGCATTGAAAGTCCGCATACTCCATAAGCGTTACTTTAGCGCTGGGACTTCCTGCTACTGGATCATCGCTGGTTACCAAAGGGGGTTTTTCGGAAGAAGTTTTGGTTACCTGAGGAGAGTTTGCTAAATTAATAAGTCCGTAAACCGTTATTATCAGAATAACCGCAGCCCCAGCCCAAATAGCAATCTTTTTAAAAGCTTTTTGCCTATTTTGCTTTTTAAGTTTTTCCTGCCATTCCTGTTTTTTTAACTCTTTCTTTTCCTTCTTTGTCAGTTTTTCCATTTTGTAATAATGACATAAAATTGTTTTATTTTCAACACCGATTGAATCGGTGTCAATAACTTATTATTTCTGCTAGACTAGTTATACTATCGTTATAAGTGCTAAGTTATTAGTTAATTTTATGCTTAATCAGCACCCGGTTCATAAAAATCACACTTCAATATTTCATAAAGTCTTAAATGGAGTTATAATGATTGTTGCAACGGCAAGTCCTTTAATTACCGTTCCTCAGCTTTCAGATATTTATATCAATAAATCTGCATCTGGAGTATCTTCGATAACTTGGCTTGCCTATATTTTTACTTCGGCAATTTGGTTTTCGTATGGCATTATTCACAAAGAAAAAGTAATTTTAATAAACGGAATTTTAGGAGTTATCTTGGGAGCTCTTATATACACCGGCACTCTTTTATATGGGTAAACAGGAAGATAATTAATCTAGGCGTTTAGGTTCGACTTCCCATTCAGATTTAATATATTCTTCTATAGAACGACCTTTTGTTTCATCAGCGCCAGTTACATGCCCGCTTGAAGTATGGTAGGCATAAAGATCTGGATTATTTTCTTGATTTTTACCTTCTTCGTGAATTAAATAAATTAACACTGAGTCATTAGGGTCATTGCTATTGGGAATTGCCCAATGCCCCTCATATTTTAATTTGTAAGGATAGTCAGGAGAAATATTTTCAGGTTCGTAACCGGGTTCTACTGACGCATACTCGTAGAATAAATATTCGTTTATATCTTTTCTAGTGTTTGGTGTATCCATATTTTAACTATATAAAAATATTTGTCGGGGAGGAGGGAATCGAACCCTCTGTCTCATCGTCCCGAACGATGCGTGATACCAATTCACTACACCCCGAGAATTGCGTCCTCGAGAGGAATCGAACCCCCATCAATCCCTTAGGACGGGACTGCTCTATCCATTGAGCTACGAGGACATAACTTCGATTGTATTTTAGCACAAAAATAAGTAGAATTAAAAAATGAGCCGGGGAGAAATTATCCGTTTTTTAATTCTCCGAAGTATTGGAAACTTCCTAGTTCTTTTTGCAATTTTTGGGGTTTTAGCAACATTTGGACCTGCATTATATTACGAAGTTTCCTTTAAGATTGTTCAGGCAAGAGGAATAAAATATACTGTCTTAGGCTCTCAAACTTCTCCTTTGGGTGAAATTCTAAAAAAACAAAAAGCGGAGAATTCTCAGGGAATAAGCGGGGGATTTGCCGATATTTTAGCAGGTCCTAAAGAACAGATCTTGATAGCAAAAGATACAGATTTTAGTATTTTGATACCACGCCTTGGTACTAGTACAAAGATTTTTCCTAACATCGACCCTTCTAATAAAAATGAATTTCTGCCGATTCTCCAAAAAGGGATTGCACATGCTAAAGGAACTGTTTTTCCGGGAATGAAAGGGAATATCTATCTTTTTGCTCATTCAACAGATAATTTTTGGGATGTAGGAAGATATAATGCAGTTTTTTATTTATTAAAAGATTTAAAGCCTGGGGATGATGTTATAGTTTTTTTTGAAAATCAAAGGCATAATTATGTAGTCACAGATTCAAGGATTGTTGATTCGAAGGATGTTTCTTTTATAACAAATAGCAAAACCGGAGAAGAGAAATTAATACTTCAAACATGCTGGCCACCAGGGACTACATGGCAAAGACTCCTGGTTTTTGCTAAGCCGAAATAGTCGCTCGGAACTAAATTTTTTCTTGGATCCGCAGTTCGCTTGTCGTCCAGCGAAAAAATTTGCTCCTCACTTTTAGATCAGTAATTCTTATTCACCATAAGCTATTTGCTACTTGAGGCTTATGGTATAGAGGTTAGAAAAGGTGTCGGAATTCCCAAGGTTAGTTAGAATTACGATTTTGGATCCATCAGACCAGGGAAATACATAGCTGTCTACGAATGGTCCGGCATAGATTTTTGTAATATTTGCTCCATCATATTCCATAATCTCTATCTTTTTATCATGAAGATATATCAAATGTTTAGAATCAGGAAACCAGCTAAGAGAAATCTGATCCTTATTTGCAGGAGCATGAATCTTATAATTTCTGTCCTCTTTTATGTCGTAAACATAAATTCCATCTTTTTCTAAATTTCTTTGTTCGGGAGTTGAATTTACTCCTATTAGTCTCGGAATTCTTATAATTGGAAGGGTAGCAGACGATGAGGCCTGGTAGAGAATCTTTGTTTCGTCAGCTGACCAGGAAATAATATTAAAATTATCACTTGCTGTTTTTCTAAACTTCTCAGAAAGTCCACCCATTAGTGATTTATCTTTGTCGGCTTTTAATTTTTCCCAAGAGGAAGTCACACTGGTAAGTGTTTCGGTAACGTCGTCTGGAGACTGATTAAATGAATTAGCTGAAAGTAAATAGTCTGCTGTAAGACTTTGTGCAGAAGTGCTCGCTATAATAAATTGACCATCTGGCGACCATGATAATATGGATTCCGAGAATAGACTTACAGTATCGTCTACTATTTGGCTGGACGAGTTTTGAAGGGTAAGTATGGGCCTTACAGTCATATCCAAAACATAAACTCCATTTTTTCTGACGGTCTGGGAATTTACAGTGTAAGCTATTTTTGTTCGTGAAGGATCAAGAACGGGATTATTAACACCAATATTTGTTATGCTTTCAAGTTTTGGAGCGGTAGGAAATAAGAGAGCTTCGGCTTTTGCTACAACTCCCTTTTCTATTACCAGATTCTTTTCCCAATGAAAATAGCCCTCTTTGAATATCCTAATCTTATAATGTCCAGGCTGTAGGCTTATTGTATTATCTGTTGCTGTGGTTAAATGGTCATTAATAAAGACCTGAGCTCCGTCAGGATTACTTGTTGCAACTAATAGACCAGTTCCAGATAGATCAGCTCTGCCATTACTAAAAGAGAATCTATATCCTTTGCCATACAAGATTACCAGAGTCGTTATTGAAATCAAAACTACAAGAATAAAAATTGTGATAAGCACTTTTTTCATTAGAATTATTATACCCTGCCTATAAATACTTCGCAAGTTAATTTTGCTAAAAGTACTGTGTAAATTCTATCTGGTCTAGACAGATTAATAATAACCCTTGCAAGATTTATAAACCAAATATATAATCAAGAATGCAAGGCAAAAAAAGTTTTTTTTGATAGATTAAGTTAATATTTTGATATAGTTATTTTATGCTTTCTAAAAGAATTGGAATAGATTTAGGTACTGCAAACACTTTAGTTTATCTTGCTGGAGAAGGGATTGTCCTTAACGAGCCAACCGTAGTTGCCGTGACTGCAGAAGAAAATCGAGTTGTTGCCGTAGGAAAAGAAGCAAAAGACATGTTAGGAAGAACTCCGGGAAACATAATTGCCCAAAGACCTTTGCGAGATGGCGTAATCGCAGATTATACAATTACCGAAGCGATGTTATCCTATTTCATCGATAAAGCAGCAGGAAAATCCCGTTTTTTTAAACCAGAAGTTATGGTTTGCATTCCCTCCGGAGTAACTCAGGTTGAAAGAAGGGCTGTTCTAGATGCTACAATGGCAGCAGGAGCAAAGATAGCATACTTAATAGATGAGCCGCTAGCTGCAGCAATAGGAGCCAAGATTCCGATTGCTCAGGCCGCAGGACATATGGTTGTAGATATTGGAGGAGGATCAACCGAATGTGCTGTTATTTCTCTGGGTGGGGTTGTAGTGCATAACTCTGTAAGAGCCGGAGGAAATAAGCTAGATGAGTCTATTTCTAACTACACAAAAAAGAAATTCAATCTTTTAATTGGAGAAAGAACCGCAGAAGAGATAAAAATAGTAATGGCCAATGCTTTGGTTGAAGATTCAACTGCTAAAGAAATGAAAAAGATGGAAATTAGAGGAAGGGACAGCGTTACAGGATTGCCTAAAACCATAGAGGTAACCGAGGCGCAGATAAACGAAGCTATAACACCGGTTCTTCTTGATATAGTCTCGGCAGTTAAGGGGGTATTAGAGCAGACACCGCCAGAACTTGCTAGCGATATAATAGACAAAGGAGTAGTAATGACAGGAGGAACATCTCTTCTCAAAAATTTTGATAAATTAGTAACTAAATTAACAGGTGTTCCATGTCATGTTGCAGAAGACGCCTTGCTATGTGTTGTAAGGGGTACGGGAGTTGCTCTTGAAAATATAGAACTTTATAAAAGAAGCATTGCCAAAAGATGAATTTTCAAAGACCTTCTACTAAACAAATTTAATCCTATATAAAATTTTTTTATAATTTTTAATTTTAAAATATAAAAAAAAACTAAAATTTTTCACAATAGAATAGAATTATAGTATTTTTTGTTATAATAACTTAGACAAATGATTGTTTTTCGAACTTACAGACACAATAGACTATGCCTAATTTCGAGTATATAAAATACTCGAAAAATACTATTTGTTATAATATAGATAAAATTAGAAAAACTTATAGTAAGTAAAATATGTTAAGTAAAAAAAATATTTTAGGAATTGACTTCACGAATGCAAAAGAAGGTGAAGTCCTAGAGTATATCCTACAAAGCCTAGAAAAAGATGTAAAAAGATACTGTATATTTACCCCAAATCCCGAAATATTAATGTTGGCAGATAGCAGTCTTGAATACAAAAACATAGTTAACTCGGCAAAAATAGCTTTGCCTGATGGTATAGGGGTGATGATTGCCGGAAAGCTTATGGGTAAAGAGTTAAAACAGAGAATACAGGGTGTCGATTTTGTAAAAAGCCTGTGCAGGGCAATCGCTGAAAAGCCTATAACAGTAGGATTTTTGGGTGCAGGACCTGGGATAGCAGAGAAAACTGCCGAGTGCTTGGTAAAAAAATTCCCAAATCTTAAAGTGGTTTTTACAGAAAGAGGTAATCCAGATGATAAAACAGTTCAGATAATCAAAGACTTAAAAAAAGAAATTGATATACTTTTTGTTGCTTTCGGCTCGCCAAAACAAGAATTTTGGATTAACGAAAATCTAAATAAGCTTCCGGTAAAAATTGCAATTGGAGTTGGCGGAGCTTTCGATCTTATCTCGGGGAAAATTAAGAGAGCACCTTTATGGGTTCAAAAAGTAGGATTAGAATGGCTATTTAGGCTTATTATTCAACCATGGAGGGCAAAAAGGCAGTTCGCTCTTATAAAATTTGCTTTTCTAGTTTTAAAAGACAGTCTTAATAAGAGGTGATGTATAATAGGGAATAAATTATGAGAATATTATACTTACAAATGTTCCCCTTTTATGGCTCGGGCTCAGGTACTTATGCAAGAGAATTAGCTCAAGAAGTTGGAAAGACAAATAAAGTAGCAATTCTTGCACCAGATAAGCGCAAAATTAATAATGTTAAGAATTATTATGTGGATCTTCCGGTTAAAATATCGTTTACCGGCCATCCCGAATGGCCAGACTCAGAACTTTATACAAAAGTATCTGGGCAGGAACTTTCTGCGAATTACCTTAACTACTTTAAGTCGGTAGTATTTGCCGTAAATCATTTTAATCCCGACATTATTCATGTTCATCATCTTATGCCTCTCCCATGGATTGCAAGATTTATTAAAATAGCATATGGAGTAAATTTTGTGGTTACTGTCCATGGATCTGAGCTTCCTACCTTAGAACACGATAAAAGATACCCATACTTAACCACCGAAGCACTTCTTAAAGCAAAAAGAATTGTTCCAAATAGTTACTGGACAAAGGAGTGGATGCAAAAAATTTTAGGAAATCAGTTTCAAGAGCAAATCAGAGTAATTCCGGGCGGAGTTGATCTTTCGGCCTTTCCCGAGAAAATGGACACATCGGATGTAAACAGAAAATACAATTTAGAGGGAAAAAAACTCATTTTATTTTCTGGAAAACTTACAAAATATAAAGGCGTTAAATATCTAATCCAAGCTGCAAAGAATATAGATGCTACTATTGGAATAGCCGGAGATGGTCCCGAGAGAAAAAATCTTGAAAACCTTGTAAAAGAGCTTAGACTTTCTAACGTTAAATTCTTCGGATTTATAGACGATAACAAGCTGATTAAGCTCTACTACAGAGCAGATATTTGTGTTGTCCCAAGTGTATGGGATGAACCTTTAGGTCTTGTAGTTTTAGAGGCAATGGCTACGAAAACACCTGTTGTTGTTACTCGAAAAGGAGGAATACCTCTCGCAGTTAAAGATGGAGTAAACGGATTATTTATAAGACCTAGAAATCCGAAAGAAATATCGGAAATAGTTAATGTGCTTTT
>JANWJT010000009.1 GCA_025451755.1 Candidatus Microgenomates bacterium | reverse complement strand
GGAGACAGACTCTTTCAGAGCAATTCGGGCAGCCTTCAGAAAATCCGGTATTTTGGAATAGTTTATCGGCCAATTTCTTTCTAAAAGATATTTCAGGACCAATTCAGCTCCATCACGGAACTGCAGATACTTCAGTTCCCGTAGAATTTTCGCAAACTTTGGAAAAACAAATGAAAGAGGAGGGAAAAGCAGTCGAGCTGTATGTATATTCAGGGGATGACCACAATATAGCTTCTAATTTTGGAGTAGCGGCGCAAAGATCCGTAGAGTTTTTTAATAAATATCTTAAATAGCAGAAAGTAAATTTTTTGCTTCTTCCAAATTCGAGTTATAAAAAACGGCTTTTTCAAATTCGTTTTTTGCAGCCTGTATGTTTCCTTGTTTTTGGTAGATTTTCCCTCTTAAAATATAGAGTTCGGAAAAAGCTCGGTTGTAATTATTTAATATGCGATCAGTTATTTGAAAAACTCTGTCATAATTTCCCAATTCATAGTAAGCTTGTATCGGTTCTATTTGATACCATAAAGTCCTAAAGGGTAGTTGATTCTCTACTTTTTCAAATTCTTCAGCTGACCGTTTGTAGTTTTGAATATTATAAAGAGCAACCGAGAGATTAAATCTAGCATAAATGTCATCTGGATTATTTATTAATTCGTTTTCTGAATTTTCTACTGCGTTTTGCCAGGCGATCTTTTCGTTCGAATTTTCTCCAAGAATTTGTTCTGCTAATTCTTGTTTTTCTTTTGGTACTAAAACCAAATATTCATAGTTAAATTTTTCCCAGAGAATATTAAATTCATCATATGTGTATTGTAAATTTTTTCCCTGGAGAGAATCGTCCTGAATAAAAATACTAGCAGCTTCGTCATATCCTTTTATAACTCTGTAGTGTCCTATGTCTTCATCTGGCTTAGTCCAGGTACGTGTTATAACGGGCATATCATTTGCAATAAACTGTTTAACAAGCTGTGAATCTCCCATAGGTCTATGAAAGGGAACAAAGCCATATTCTTTTGATTTTTCTGCAAGCTCTTCAAGGGTTACGCTTTTGTCATCATTATCTCCGCCTGGAATTTGATAAGGACGCAGTGCATTTCCGATTTCTGCCTGGCTTACATTGACTGCGTAAAAACGTAAAGCCATAGAGAGAGCGGCAGGCCCGCAATTATTAAATGTTTGAAAAATATGATAATCTGTTGCCAAAATTTTGCTGTTTGGTGTAGGAGGAAGACTGGGGAAAGGTGTAGGCGAAGAGCTAGTGATTAATTGTTTATTGTTTATGGGAACGGGAGAAAGGGGAAGATTTTGCCCGCCTGAGGCAAGAAACAATGTAGCAGTAACAGTTGAAATGACTGCAAATAAAAAAATTAGTAAGAAAAATTTTTGTTTCCTACTCAGCTTTTCAGACTGTTTAATAAAATCAATATTTTTATTAAAGTTTTCCATAATGGAAAGCAATTACTATAAATTTATTTATTCTTGGAGTATATTATCATAGTCTTTTAAAAGTAACGAATCAATTCCTCTATCTGCTCATTATTATGATATAATCGAAAATTATGAGTATTGAAGCAGAGGTGTTTATTGCGCCTCAAAATGGTCCTAATAAAGTATTAAAATCTGAAACTATTGCAGCAAATGACAGTAAGATATTCGATGACTCCAGTTTGCCTGCCAAAGTTTTTGTTGCCTGTGACTTAGATGGAAAAGGTGGGGCGGTTATTATTCAAGATCCTGAGGGCGTCGAAGCCAGGCTCTATGAGGACATGGACGATAAAAATGGCAGACCTCTTAATCCAGAAAAACCGATAAGACTTAGAATTGGGCAAGAGGTGCTCCTTTGGTCGTATAGCACTGAGAAGCAATTGAGTTTCTATGTAGATGATAGCGGAGATGAAGTACCACTAGAACCTTTGGCAATTATAGCAAGCTCCTAAAACTTTCAATACAAGCCGCTTGATTTTCCACCCCGACAATAATTTTCTTGCTTCGGGCGTGATATAATTTCCCCATGGCCATTCGAAAAGCTAAATCAGAAGATTACAATCAGTTAATGGTTCTTTATAATGATTTTGTTGGAGAAGATAGGTATTCAAAGCATAATGGTGATTCATTTAAAGAAGTTTTAAAAAGCCCAGACAACTACGTTTTTGTAGCAGAAGAGAACGGAAAAATAATAGGTTTTGCGACTGCATCAATTAGAATTTTGGTAAGATATGTAAAGCCAATTGCAGAACTAGATGAATTATTTGTTGTTGAGGAATTCAGGAAGCATGGGATCGGAAAAAAGTTTATGCAAAAAATTGAGGAGATAGCTAAAAAAAGAGATTGCTACAGACTTTATATTGCATCTGCTAGCAGATTTGAAGTTGCCCATAAATTTTATGGGGGACTTGGATACACCAATTACGGCTTCCACTTCTACAAAAATTTATAATTTTCTTATATCTTTTGCACTTTTCATGTCTGATATAATAATTATATGGTAATTACAAAAAGTGAACCATTTACAAAAGAAGAAATTGAAAAGCTCAAGGAGCAGTTTATTATTTATATAAAAACAGTTATCGATATTAATAAAAAAGTTTGCTCTGCAGGATGCGATCGCCATTTCGATAGCGAGCAAATTCTTCTTTCTGATGGCTCAAGCCAAGCTGATTTATGGGGTGGGGGCATAGATCTGGAAACAAAAGAAATTGATTTTAATTCCTTCATAAATATTAGACCCAAAGACGGAAACACAAGTAATGAAATTCAAGATAAGGAAATAAGAAAGATTTTTGAAGATCTGACAAAATATTTCTTTAAAGAAGTTTATGAATAAAAATAAAATTGCTCTCTCGTCACTTGCACTCGATCTAAGAAGAGTTGCTATTGGATATCAAAGAGGCTCTGATAAAATGGCAGAGAGATTTTTTGAAGAAGCAATTAAAAGAAAAAATGAAATTGATATCATAAGGATCAAGCCGTATTTGAGGAAGCTCTTGGAGGATTTTATAAAAATTAAATACGAAAAAGAAATTTCAAAAAAAGCAGAAGACGCACTTATGTATAGTATTCTTTTTCAAAACGCCTCAATTGTTAAATAATCCCCTTATTTCTTTTGCCGCTGTGAATTTTTTTGGTATAATGCCTTCCATGAAAGAACTAAGAATAGAAGATTATCCGGATATTACAAGATTGTCTAATTCTCGGGAATTTGAATCATTGTATTTTGAACATGAAGGACTAGAAATTATAACTGAAGAGCTGGAAGACAATAGGGCTTTTAGCTACAACGGGGAACGCTATGCGATTCGTAAAGGAACCATAATGGGAGAACTGCATTTTATGCCTGATGGTCCATTAAGTTACATTATGTGGATTGGGTTAGAGGGATTAGAGAAATTTTTTAAGGAACTTGACGTTTTAAAAGTAAATGGCGAGGATCATTTAATTCCTACATTTCTATACGGAGATACCAATCAAGACATGGCAATCTTTGCTCATAGATTAGGATTTGTCGATATAGAAAGCGATGGGGTAGGGCATGAGATCGCTGCTCCGGTAAGCTTAGTAAGATCTAATTTGGAATTAATTAAACAAGAAAGAAATCTTGCAAAACTCAAGGAGAGAGCAGCGCGAGAAGTTGAGAAATATGATGGAAGTAGGATTAGAGCTAGCTTGGGAAGGAAATCCAGATCCTAGAATTATTTTATTATTCCTTCTTTCTTTGAGTTTCTCAAAACTTTTTCGGGAGGGAATAGATAAGTACTTGGGTATTCAGAAAATTCATTTTTAAAAAAATAATAATCTAGACAGAAGGTATCTCAACATGCTATGGTAATATTGTGTATCGGTTCGTACCACTTCTCATTGGTCTGTTTTTCTTTTTAATTCTTCCTCAAGTGCACGCAGAAGGAATTTATACAACTGAAAAACTGATAACTGTTGATTTAGGTTCACAATTATTAACAGCGTGGGAAGGCGGACAAATTAAACATCAAACTAAAGTATCAACCGGTATGTACCTTACGCCAACTATCAAGGGTAGTTTTAAAATAAAATGGAAAGTGCCAAAGCAAGCTATGAAAGGACCGTCACCATATAAGAAATATTACCCAACCGGGAAATACTTTATTAAAGATGTTCCTCATGTTATGTATTTCTATCAAGCTTATGCAATTCATGGAGCATATTGGCATAACAACTTTGGGAGTCGTGCAAGTCATGGATGTGTTAATGTACCACTTGCATCAGCAGAATGGTTGTATAATTGGGCAGAGACAGGAACGCGAGTAGAAGTATACTAAACAAATGAGGCAAAAGCAGTTTTTCCTCTGACAGATTATTCTTTTTTATTCTTTGCTTTTGTAATTTGTTTTCTTCATTTTGTTTTAATCACCATCTTGCTATAATTTCTTTATGAAAATAAGGAGAGCAAAAGGAGGGCATTATAAAGAGTTAATGATTCTTTATAATGATTTTGTTGTAGCACAGCAATAATTTTCTTGCTTCGGGCGTGGTATAATTTCCCTGTGAAAGATTTTCTCCTAAAACGTCCGAGTGCGTGGCTCCCGATCGCCATGTCTCTTATCGCCTTGATGCTTGTTATTGTTCATGTAGTTGTTTTTGGAGTCTCGCAAAATCCGCAGAAAGATGAGGGTGCTGCTGCACGAATTTTTCAGCTGCTTCTGATGGGACAATTGCCGATTGTTTCTTATTTTGCGATAAGATGGGCAGGTAAGTATCCAAGTCAGACGATTCGGGTAATTATTTTTCAGATAGTATTAATACTTCTTGCCGTGATGTTTATTTTTATCCTCGAATCATAAATTGTTTCTGCTATAATTAGCTTCGTATGAATCTATCGATTGCAATAGTTGGATTACCGAATGTGGGGAAGTCTACTTTATTTAATGCGCTTTTAAAAAAACAACAAGCTTTTGTTGCAAATTATCCGTTTGCCACAATTGAACCAAATATTGGAATAGTCCCTGTTCCGGATATTCGTCTTCAAAAATTAGCCGAAATTACTAAAGAAGAAGAGAAAATGGATAATCTCCCTCCTATAAAACCGGCTGTTGTTAATTTTGTAGATATTGCGGGCTTGGTTAAAGGTGCGGCAGTTGGAGAAGGATTGGGGAATAAATTCTTGTCTCATATTAGAGAAGCAGATGTAATTTGCCAAGTTGTTAGATATTTTAAAGATACTAATGTTGTAAGGTCCGATAGTTCAACTGATGCAAAAAATGATTTTGAAGTAGTTAATACAGAATTGATTTTAGCGGATTTGCAAACCTTAGAAAATCAAAGAGAGCCTAAGAATCCTTCGGCAAGCTCAGGACTTAATAAAGAAGATTTATTGCGTTGGGCTGCTGTAGAAAAACTTAAGTTAGCTTTAAACGAAGGAAAATTAGCAAAAGATGTTGCGCTTTCGGTTGAGGAAAAAGAAGCGGCAAAAAGCCTGCAGCTTTTAACCATGAAACCAATGTTTATTGTTGCAAATGTTGATGAAAATGCATTAAAAGAAAAATATGAAGAAAACACAATTCCGGTTTGTGCAAAAATTGAAGCAGAGCTTTCGGAATTGTCTAAAGAAGAGCAAGAAGAATATTTAAAATCTTTGGGGCTTAAAAAATCGGGCCTCGAAAATATTATAGAAAAAGGGTACGAAATGCTGGGTTTAATTTCCTTTTTAACAGCAGGAGAAAAAGAAATAAGGGCTTGGACTATTAAAAAAGTAACAACGGCAGTCGACGCGGCGGGAGTAATTCATACAGATTTTTCTAAAAAATTTATAAAAGCAGAAGTTGTTTCGTTTGACGATTTTGTTTTAAATAATGGTTGGAAGGGTGCCCGCGCAAGTGGCAAAGCAAGGCTTGAAGGAAGAGATTATATAGTAAAAGATGGAGACGTGGTTGAATTCAAAATTGGAAGTTAGAACTCTATGATCGGTTTTGGAGCAGAAGTTGTCTTAAAAGGAAAGGTTTGATATAGTCTAGTAAGGCAGGATCAAATTTTAAATGAGGAATTTAAAATTAGTTGTCCTAAGCTTTACATTTGTTGTTTTCTACACGTTTTCTTGGATATGGATCTTAAGACCCGAGAAAATTAATAACCCCAAACAGTTTAAGCCCGCATTGTTATACGTTGCTTCTGCTCAAAGCGCACCAGTTGCGACGGTTGGCATGGAGGAGCCCTCCGCAGAAACAAAGACTATAGAAGTGGTTGAAGAAATATTACCGCAAAATTTTCAAATACCTGTTGTTCCTCGTAAACAATTCTTTAATTTAAGCTGTGAGTTTGCTGCTGCATCGAGTGTTATTTATCATTTTACAAATAATCCAAATTTTTCAGTTTCAAATGAAGAGAATGCCGAAAAAATATTAATAAGTAAAACTCCAATATCTAAAAATCCCAACATCGGAATACGCATGGGGCAAGAAAGCATAAGCTTGGATGATATTTTTAATAATCTAAATCAAAAATTTGGAGGAAAAGATTACTATGGTATTCATGCTCCGCCTTTTATTGATATTTTCGAGGAGTTTAGATTATCTGCAAAACCAATTTATATAAATAATTCAACGATCTCTGCTATTAAAAAGGCAATTTATTCCGGGAATTTGGTGATGGCATGGATTAAAATTGGATACGGGGAAAAAGTAGACGAAGAACTTTCATATGGCAAGGTACAGATTATAAAAGGAGAACATGCAGTTGTGATAAACGGATATGACGAAAAAGGATTTGTTGTAATGGATGTTGGGAGCGGAAGAGAAAGGCATATTAATTACAAGTCTTTGCTTAGTGCCTCGTCGTCCTTTATAGTTCCGTTTCTTCAGATTTATAAAGCAGATGAAAATAGTAAAAGTTTTTCCATAGAAGATCTTACTCTTGGTTTTGACAAAATAACAGAGATTAATAGAAGCGTTCCTCAAATATTTATTCAAAACGGTTCTGGCGTTACCGGTTCTGCCAATCAAATGAGAGAAATAATAAAAGACTTCGGATATAGTACCAATGGTATTGGAAGTATCTCGAACTTTGACGGAGAATACGTCTCTATACAATCAAAGAAAAACTTTAGTGATTTTCTGCCACTTTTAAAAAGAGATCTTAGTATTGCATCTTACAAAGTTGCAAGTGTTTCTTCAAGCCTTGCAAATGAAGAATCAAGAGATATTGTTATTACAATCGGTATTTAATTCTCATAAGTTGTTAATCACAAGCTTGTTTTCATTGCTTCTTCCGATTTTCGTGCTTGCTTTTTTATTTTTAAATATGCTAGGATTAGTGGGCTATGCGAGCGTACGAATTAGTATTAGTTATTAAAACCTCATTAACCGAGGCAAACAGAAAAAAACTCTTAGAAACTATTAAGGGTTTGTTGCCCGATTTAAAAATTGTAAAAGAAGAAGATTGGGGACAGAAACCTCTTGCATATTCAATAAAAAAAGAAATTGCAGGGTATTACCTTAATTGGGTTTTAGAGCTAAAATCAGATCTTCCAAAAGATTTTGAAAAAAAATTAATAACAAATGATAATATCTTGAGACACTTATTCTTAAGAAAAAAATAATGGCAAAAAGTTTAAACAGGGCACAGCTGATTGGGAATTTAACAAGAGACCCGGAACTTCGATACACCCCAAATGGAACCGCAGTTTGTTCTTTTAGCATTGCAACAAATCGCAGTTGGACGACAGACACCGGAGAAAAAAAAGATGAAGCTGATTTTCATAGAATTGTTGCATGGAATAAATTGGCAGAAATTTGCAGCCAGTTTTTAGTAAAAGGCAGAAAAGTTTTTGTTGAAGGAAGACTAGTTACTCGGTCCTGGAATGCACAGGATGGAACTCAGAGAAATACAACCGAAATAGTTATTTCCGATATGATTTTACTTGATGGCCGAAGAAATGAAGAAGTAAAAATGGAAGAGGAACCGGAGAATATTTCTAAAGAAAAACCGGCTCCGGTTAACCCCGAGTTAATCGGGGTTAAAGCAGGAAAAAAGAATAAAAAGGATGAATCTCAATCTTCCGAAGATTCTAAGCCCTCAGACGAAGACATTGCCCCAGACGATATCCCATTTTAAAACTAGAAACTGTGTTTACCAGTTGTCAAATCCCAGAAAAATTGCTAGAATTAGATTCTATATAAAATAATTTATGGCTAAGAAAAGAAAAAAAATTCGTAAACCTAAAATAAAAGAACAATGTTATTTCTGTAAAGAAAAAAAGGATCCTTCTTTTTCCGATGTACAGATTCTTAAAAGATACCTAACCGAAAGAAATAAAATTATTCCAAGGTCCAGAACTGGTGTTTGTGCAGGGCATCAGAAAGATCTTTCAAGAAGCATAAAGTACGCAAGGCATTTGGCTCTTTTGCCATTTACAGCCGGAGAAAACTAAAGTTTCTTTCTACGATGAGTTTACTGTCCATTCCTCTAGATGTTGGTTTTGTCTCAAAGGTTAAAACAGGTGACAAGATTGTTTCGGGACAAGTTATTGCAACAAAAAAAATATCGGCAAAAGATATAGAAGTTAATGTCCCAGAAACCCTAAATATTAAGCCTGAAGAAGCAATTAAATTTATTCTAAAAAAACCCGGGGATAGAATTGAGGAAGGTGCATTAATTGCTGCTAAAAAAGGGGCATTTGGTATGGGAGGCAATGGAATTAAAAGTAAAGTAAATGGTACAGTTTTTAAAATAGATGAAGAATTAGGAATTATTTATGTTAGGACAATTCAAAACAATTTTGAATTATCAACAAGAGTAGGTGAAGAAGAAGATATCTTTTCACCAGTTGATGGCGTTGTTGAGTTATGCGATAATAATAAAATTGCAATAAAAACCGAAAAAGATGCAATATTGGCAGATAAAGCAACAGGTACTGGAATAATTTCGGCAGAGGCAATTCTATTAGGAAAAGATGAAGTTGACTCCGATTCAACCCCGATTAAATCGGGGTCAATCGGAGTTGACCCTGTTGAAGTTAACGGAAAAATTGTAGGAAAAATAATCTTAGGAAGGACTTTTCAAAAAGAAGCAGTTTCAAAGGCTCTTGCAATTGGCGCGATAGGGATAATATCGCAGAATATTTCAGACGATGAACTTAAAAATTTAATGACAAAAAATATAAATACACCAATTTTTATTGTAAGCGGGGAAAACTTTGATAAGCTTGTAAAATATAGTGGTAAAAAAATATATGCCGACACAGAAAAATCTATAATAATCCCATTATGAAAGACAGACTAAAAGGGTTTCAGTTTATAATTCTTATTTTAATAGCCTTTTTCGGAGGATATTATTTTGGAGTTAATAAAATTACTCTCGATGTTAAAAATTATAAACCTGTTTTATCAATATCCAGCAAAGAACCACCTCCTTCTTTATCCAATTTAGATTTTTCTAATTTTTGGGCAGTATGGCAAAGCCTAGAAAACAATTACTACGATAAGTCTAAATTAGATCCTGTAAAAATGTTGAATGGTGCCATATCGGGAATGGTTGAAAGCGTTGGGGATCCATACACAATTTATCTTCCACCTGTATCAAATAACGATTTTAAACAAGGCTTAGCGGGGCAATTTCAGGGAATAGGAGCAGAGCTTGGATTAAAAGACAAAAAAATTATTATTATTTCGCCTCTTTCCGGTAGCCCGGCACAAAACGCAGGAATAAAAGCAGGGGATACCATACTAAAAGTAGATGGAGCATCGACAGAAGGCTGGACGCTTTCCCAGACAGTTTCAAAAATAAGAGGTCCTAAGGGAACTGTTGTTACGCTTTCTATTCTTCCTAAAGATTCAAAAGCTCCGCAGGATATAAAAATTACAAGAGATGTAATTGTTGTAAAAAGCATAGACGGTTCTATAAAGAAAATCGCAGATGTAGAAAATATTAACTTAACGTCTGTTCTTAAAACGCACGAAAATAATGAAGTCATTTATCTTAAACTTTCTCAATTTGGAGACCATACAAATAAAGACTGGCTTTCTTTGGTTAACAGTCTTAATTTAAAAGTTACTAATAACCCAAATTTTAAAGGAATAATACTAGATCTTAGAAATAATCCCGGAGGGTATTTAACAGATGCCGTTTTTATATCAGCAGAATTTTTAAAAGAGGGAACGCCGATTGTAATGCAAGAGACAGCAACAGGAGAAAGGTCTACTCTTAAGGCTTCAAGAAGGGGGCTTTTTATAGGCACACCAATTGTTATATTAATAAATAAGGGAAGCTCTTCTGCCTCCGAAATTGTTTCGGGTGCTCTAAGAGATAATGCAAAAGTAAAATTAGTAGGAGAAACATCTTTTGGAAAGGGTACGATACAACAGTCGGAAGATTTGGGTAGCGGAGCAGGTCTTCATGTAACAATTGCAAAGTGGTTAACACCAAACGGAACTTGGGTAAACGGAAAGGGGCTAACTCCTGATATTTCGGTGCCCCTTGATCCAAAAGATCCATCTCGTGATTCACAGTTAGAAAAAGCTATAGAAGAGCTAGTAAAATAGCCTAAATCCTCAACTTCTTATATAATACAAGAATGGTTTCGATTCAAAAAGACGTTTCTCTAAAAAATTTTAGTAATTATAAAATCGGAGGGAATGCAAAATATTTCCTAGAAGCTACAAGTCTTGATGAGCTTAAAGAAGGATTTGCGAAATGGAAGGAAATTTCAGATACTTTGCCAACCTTCATTTTAGGGGGAGGGACGAATGTATTAATAAGCGATAAAGGTTTTGACGGACTAGTTATTCATCGATGAATAACTAGTCCGTCAAAACCTTTATCGCTTATTAATACATTCGTCCCTCCCCCT
>JANWJT010000008.1 GCA_025451755.1 Candidatus Microgenomates bacterium | reverse complement strand
CTGCTATAGCCCCATACAAAACGTTTGATGCTGTAAGCTCGCCTGTCCCTGCATTAATATCTTGATCTTCTGTAATTATTCCTCCCGATAGAGTTGCAATTCCAAATACTTTAATCGTATCTAAGAATTCGGCGGAATCTGCGAACCTGCTTTTTATGTTAACATCAAAAACCAAATCGCTTGCTTTAATTCCTGCACCCAGAACTGCTCCTCCTGCTAAAGCTTCGGAAAGTTCTGGTGCCTGGATATTATCTTTATTTATTCCAAGAATAGATAAAATTTTAGGAATGCTGTCTATACTCAAAAGATTTGCTGACTTTAAAGTTGCTATTCCTACACCTGTAAATGCAACAAAAATCATTATAAATACTCCAGTAATTGCGAGTTTTTTAAAGATTAAAATACTCTTGACTAATTCTTCGGCCCAATACTGCGAGCTTGAAGATCCGTCTATTATATTTTTTTCCTGGCTAATTAAGGCCGGTTGGGAAAAAATCTGAGGCATAGTCTGAAGTTCTGGTTCCGTGTCTTGTAACGGAGCAAAAATACCTTTTTCCTGTCTAAATTTATCTACCTGATCCCGCATGTATCTTCTTTGATTACCGCGAGTTCTTAGTGGAACTAGAATCCCTTTTTCTTCCCAGCGTCGGAGAGTTTTCCCGGATACTCCTAAAATATTTGCAACTTCCTGGATACTAAGCAGTCTTTTTGTACGATCTGGCTCCGCTTGTCCTAAATTTTGACGAGGGGAACTAGCCTGCTCTAGATACGACTGGGAAGGAAGCTGTGATGGAATAGCTTTTGAAAACTGAAGATTTGATGCTTTTGACAAACCTGCTCTTTGCTGTCTAAAATTAGCTACCTGCTCATGAGTATATCTTCTTTGATTTCCCGGAGTTCTTAGTGGAACTAGAATGCCTTTTTCTTCCCATCGGCGCAGAGTCTTTCCGGATACTCCTAAAATATTTGCAACCTCTTGGATACTAAGTAACTTCATATGGGCAGTGCTTGACCAACCAGGAACAGATGTCTAAGTTTACTTTGGCTTGTGTATAAGTCTGTCCAAGTTTTATTTGCATATATAATATATATACTACATATATGTGAAAAAATGTCAAGAGGTAGGATAATCTTATCGTAATCTATTCAGTTGATTTACTCCGATACCCTGATTTCTAGAATTTAGCTTCAAAATTTTTCACAAAAATTGCCTATTGCCAAAATGATAAGATTGTGATAATTTTATTTTGAGATGGTAAATTTATCTTACAATTTGTCCTATACGCTCAAAGAGAGGTTGGAAAAAGCAGATTCTCTTAGAAAAGACATTCTATTAACTCCCCTTTCCCAAAAAACCGAACTTCAGATGAGATGGGATAATTTGATTAACAGAACCTATTACTCTTTGGCTCTTGCCGATAATCCCCTTACGAAGCCCGATATTTTAAAAATTTTAACTTCATACACACCAGAAAATGAAATCTCGAGAAAACTAACTACTCAACAGCAGGACGTTATGGGATATAAAAAATCTTTGAATTATATCTCCCAGAATTGGTTAGTTACGCAAAAAAATGTTGCACTTAAAGATGTTCTGATACTTTATGATATATTTTGCAAGGGTGACTTAATTGTTAGCCAATCTCAGCTTACCGAAGTCTTAAGCTATGTTCAGGCAAACGAAGATCACCCAATTATTAAGGCAGGGGTTATAAATATCGGAATACTCAGGCTTCAGCCATTTTCGCAAGGGAATGGAAGATTTTCGAGGCTTTTATCTTACGTTTTCTTTTATAAGATGGGTTATGACATTGGAGGATTAGTTGAATTTGAAAAGTCTTGGTCGCAAGATAAACAAACTTATCTTGAAGCCCTGAGAATAAGCCTAGAAGCCGCAAGCATAACTCTATGGCTTGAGTTTTTTGCAAATAGTCTAATTATTCAGCTTGAATCTGTTCTAAAAAAAATCCAAAATGCATCACCCGAACATTTAGGCATTAATGCTTCTTTTTGGAGTCTTAATGACAGACAAAAATCAATAATAAGTATGTTTGATCAGCCTGGATTAACAATTACAAACAGAAAAGTCCAAAAACAATTTAGAATCTCTCAAATAACCGCATCCAGAGACCTTTCTAGACTTGCAAATCTAGGACTTCTTTTTAGCCATGGCAAGGGAAGATCTGTTTATTACACCAAGGTTTAAATTAAGTATTGAGAAATTTTCTTTACCAACCGGGATTTGTCCATGAATTTTAACAAAATTACAACAATATTTGTTTTATTTTTAGCTTTATTTTTTCTAGCCGGAGCTCTAAACGCCTTTGCCCAAACAGAATATGTTTCAACAGGAATCGCGCACCCGGTTTTAATTAATGAAAAGAGTGTTAAAGATGGCGATATTATTACTGTTACTTCGAGCGGATATAAGCTGACGAGTTCGCCATACGATCCTTCAACGTACGGAGTTGTAACTGCAATTCCTGCTGTTGCTTTTA
Organism: Candidatus Microgenomates bacterium; assembly: GCA_025451755.1. Lineage (GTDB taxonomy): Bacteria > Patescibacteriota > Microgenomatia > Levybacterales > UBA12049 > 2-01-FULL-38-21. The sequence goes on along the minus strand of JANWJT010000008.1, from coordinate 9,429 downwards.
GACAAATAAATAGCAAAACAACGCCTGTAATTTCGTTTGGAAAAGCTCTGGTTGGAGTTTCGACTGTAAATGGGGCGATCAAAATAAATGATCCAATAACAAGTTCTTCCATTAGGGGAGTTGGTCAGAAGGCAGATATAAACGGATTTATTCTGGGAACTGCCCTTGAAAATTATTCCAACTCTAATAAAAATTCCATTGGTAAAATTTTAGTATCTATTGACCCTCATTATAACTCAAGCTTTACCGAATCCAGAACAAATATTCTAAAAAGTTTAAGAGCAACGGCAGGCGCTCCCCTGGCATCCCCTCTTACAACTTTAAGATATCTCCTTGCTGCACTTGTTGCAATAGTATCTCTTGTTATCGGATTCGTATATTTCGGAAGAATAGCCAGAGCCGGAGTCGAGGCGTTAGGAAGAAACCCGTTGGCGTCGCGCGTAATACAAATTGGAATAATAATTAACGTAGCCTTAACTATAGGGATTATTCTTATCGGAGTAGGTATAGCTTATTTAATTTTAATTCTGTAGAATTAATTATATGACGATCGATCCAATAGTATTTTTTGAATTAGTAATTGCTCTTTTTGTTTTGGCCATAGCTTTGGCTGTAATGGCCATTTCTTACTCCAGAATGTTTAAGAAATTTAATACATATCAAAAAGAAGCAGATCAATTAATGAATCAAGTTCATAAAAATGAAGCAGATTTACTCGAAGATGCAAGGATTAAGGCAGGAAGAATTATAGACGATGCAAATAAAAAAGCGATTGAAATAATTGGAAACAGTAATACCCTTAATACTCAGTCAAAAAAGACACTGGACGAAGCGCTAGAAACCCTTTTAGAACATCAGACTTCTTCTTTTGAGAAAGCATCTGCTGATTTCCTAGAAGCCTACAAAAAAGAATTGGAAAGCCTAAAACAAAAGAATATCGAAACAGCTATAAAGACATCAAAGAATATAGAAGAGGATACAGTTAAAGAAGTTGAAGATTTTGAAAATATTTTACAAAAAGAAACTTTTTCTGCACAAAAAATCGTGGAAGATAAAATCGAAAAAGAATATTCTTCTGCTCAAAAGAATGTTGAGGATTACAAAAACGAAATGCTTGAAAAAACAGAAAAGGAAATTTATAAAATTTTAGAAACCGTTTCTAAGCTGACAATAGGAAAAACTATTCCAGTTTCCGATCATGAACAATTGATAATTGAAGCTTTGGAAAAAGCTAAAAAAGAAGGGCTTGGAGCTTAAAATTATGAGCACTACTTTGCTATATTACGACTCTTTAAGAGATATTAAAACAAGAGAACAGCTGGAAGAATTTTCTGCTGAGATAGACAATATTCTTTCAAGCCTTTTTAAAATAAAGAATAGAAATATCGAAGATGTCCTAGAAAAGACAGTAGGACAAAAAACTATCAAAATCATAAAGAAGCTCGTGCAAGAAAATAAAATAGATTCTTCGGATTACAATTCTTTAGAGAAAGTACTTACGAGCATTAAGCAGGACTTAAAAAAGATAAGAACTCTTAAGATATCTCTGGCAATTAATCCTACAAGCGAAATTATAGATCGACTATTTGATTGGGCAAAGAAAAATTTAGGAGAAGGAATAATACTCGATATAGACAAAAATGAAACCATATTGGGAGGAGCAATAATATCTTTCGATGGAATATACAAAGATTTTTCTTTAAAAAATACCCTGGAAGAGATCTTTAAAGATAAAAAATCGGAAATTATGAGCTTTGCCCAATGAAAGACTTCAATGCCTACCTCAATGAGACAGAAGAAATAGGATTTGTTGAACAAGTAGCAGATGCGATTATACACATAAGTGGTCTTCCAAAAGTCAAACCTGAGGAAATTGTTATATTTGAAACCGGAGAATTCGGTCAGGTTTTTACTGTAAAACCAGATTCCATAGAAGTCTTAGTTTTTTTTAAAAAGAGCATAAAACCCGGAACAAGAGTAACCAGAACCAACGAAATACTAAAAGTGCCCGTGGGACAAGAACTGCTAGGCAAAGTCATAAATCCCCTTGGAAGCTCTATTGATACTACAAAATCTTTCAAGATTCCTCTTGAGAAAAGAGGGCTCAATACACGGCCCGCCGGAATTGTTAAAAGAAGAGCAATAACTAAACCGCTTGAAACAGGAGTTCTTATAGTTGACCTTGCGATTCCATTAGGCCACGGTCAAAGAGAACTAATAGTCGGAGACAGAAAAACCGGAAAAACAAGTTTCTTAACCAAAACTATTCTCAATCAGGCAAAGAGAGGAAATATTTGCGTATATGCGGCTATTGGAAAAAAGAAAATTGATGTTAAGAGAATTGAAGAATTCTTTGCCAAAAATGGAGTTTTGGACAAAATGATAATTGTTGCCTCAGGGTCAGAAGACGCAATAGGGATTATTTATCTTACCCCATATACCGCAATGACCATAAGCGAATACTTTAGGGATCAGGGCAGAGATGTTTTACTTGTCTTAGATGATCTTTCGTCACATGCAAAATTCTATAGAGAAATTTCTCTTTTGGGAAAAAGGTTTCCGGGAAGAAATTCTTATCCAAGCGATATTTTTTATACACATGCAAAACTTATGGAGCGAGCGGGAAATTTTACAACAGACAAAGGAGACGCTTCGATAACCTGCTTAACTGTTGCAGAAACGTCTCAGGGCGATCTGTCAGGATACATAGAAACGAACCTTATGTCTATGACAGATGGCCATCTTTATTTTGACAAAGACCTTTTTTATCTTGGCAGAAGGCCAGCTATAAATCCGTTTATTTCGGTTACTCGTGTAGGAAAACAAACTCAAACTAATTTAAGAAGAGAGGTAAACCGCGAAATAATGAGCTTTTTAAATTTATATGAGAGGATGCAGAGTTTTGTTCATTTTGGAGCAGAGCTTAACGATACGATAAAAGCTACCCTTGCAACAGGCGAAAATATTATTCACTTTTTCAATCAGGCACCAACAGAAGTCGTATCGATGAATTTACAACTAGTTGCATTTTCGATGCTTTGGGCTAATTTGTGGAAAGTCGAAGATACTACGCTTATAAGAAAACAGATGCATCAAATACTTGAAGCGTATAACTCCGATAAAGAGATAAGGGAAAGAATTGATAAGCTCACGGAAATTGACTCGTTCAATAAACTTCTCGGAATGCTAAAAACTGAAGGTCCGGATATAATAAGAACGGTGTCTCAGAAATATGATAACTAAAAAAGAAGTAGCAGAAAAATTTAACAGGATTTCAACACTAAAAAATGTCCTTGAAACATATGAGGAAGTTGCTGCCACACGTATGCAAAATACAAGAAGTTCTGTTTTAGTAAGCCGTCTTTTTATTGAAGAACTTAACTTAATTTTTCAGGAAGTAAAATCTTCCTACAGAGCAGAGATTTTGAGGCTAATGAAAAATAAGAAAATAAAAAACCCTGAGGAATTAACATTTATAGAGAGAAACGGAAAAACTTTATATGTACTCCTCTCTTCAAACACAGGTCTTTATGGAGATGTTGTAAAAGAATCTTTTAATTTATTCTTAGATTTAATAAAAAAAGAGGATGCAGACGCGGCAATAATTGGCAGGATTGGAATTGAACTTTTCGAAAGCTCTGGAATAAAAAAACCTTATTTTAAATTTGAACTCCCCGACAGCAGTGTCGATAATGAAAGCCTTAAAAAAATAATCGAGCATATTATTCAATATAAAAAAGTTTTTATCGTCTATGGAAGATTTGAAACTATAATGTCGCAAAAACCAATAGTTACAGGAATATCTGGTGATCCTCTTGCTCAAGAACAGACCGAAAATAAAGTGAAATATTTTTTTGAACCGGATTTGGATAAAATAATGAAATTTTTCGAAGCGCAAATTTTCGCTTCGCTATTTGAACAGACAGTCTTTGAGTCACAACTTGCTAAATTTGCATCAAGAATGACTTCTCTAGAGTTACGGGTAGAAAATATAAAAGATATTCTTAAAAAAGTGGCTTTGGAAAAAGAAAAAGTAAGACACAGAATTATCAATAAAAAACAACTTGAGACATTTTCTAGTATGGCATTATGGGGTCAAAATGGATAAAAATCATGGAAAAGTAATTAGTGTTGCCGGGCAAATCGTTGAGGTTGAGTTTGCCGAGAATCTTCCTGATCTCCACGATCTGTTAATCTTGGCAGATGACAAAACAACAAAAATGGAAGTTATTAGATCTTCGGGTCCTTCAACTTTTTACTGTCTATGCTTATCTGAAACTACAAGCATATATAGAGGCGCAGGAGTAATAAATACGAAAGGACCTATAACAGTCCCCGTAGGAGAAGGTGTCCTAGGAAGAGTTATGGATATCTTTGGAGATGAGCTGGACGGATTAGGAGAAATAAAGCATTCAGAAAAAAGAACAATCTACGGACAATACCCTTCATATGCAGACATATCTACTCACCAGGAAATACTTGAAACCGGAATAAAAGCAATTGATTTTTTCTCACCTATTGCAAAGGGAGGAAAAATTGGATTATTTGGAGGAGCTGGAGTTGGAAAAACATTACTTTTAACCGAGATAATTCACAATGTTCTTATTCTTAAAAAAGGAGAAGGTGAAAATGTATCTGTTTTCGCCGGAGTCGGAGAAAGAACCCGGGAAGGACACGAACTTCATCAAACACTAAAGGAGCAAAAAGTTTTGCCTTCAGTATCTTTAGTTTTTGGACCTATGGGAGCAAATCCTGCAATTCGTTTTTTAACTGCTTTTACGGCGACAGCAGTTGCAGAATATTTTCGCGACGTTCTAAAAAAAGATGTTTTATTTTTTATAGACAACGTATTCCGTTTTGCCCAAGCAGGAAATGAACTTGCAGTTTTAATGAATACTATTCCTTCGGAAGACGGATACCAGGCAACACTTGCTTCCGAAATGGCCTCTTTCCACGAGCGTCTCGTGTCTTCGCAAGGAAGTGCAATAAGCACGATAGAAGCGATATATGTACCTAATGATGACATATTAGATCAGGGAGTGCAGGCCATATTCCCTTATCTTGATTCAACGGTTATTTTATCAAGAGCTGTATATCAGGAAGGCCATTTGCCAGCGATTGATCTTATTTCTTCAACTTCGGCAAATCTAGATCCAGATCTAGTCGGAGAATTGCATAGCCAGACAGTTCCTCATGCCCAAAACCTTTTAAAAGAAGCTGTTGAACTCGAAAGAATTGTTTCGCTTGTTGGTGAAGCGGAACTTTCTTCTGAAGACAAATTAAAATATAAAAGATCCCTAAAATTAAAAAATTATATGACTCAAAGTTTTTACGTTGCACAAACTCAAACAGGCCGTCCGGGTGTTTATGTTCCCCGCCTAACTGCAGTTTCTGATGTAAATGACATAATAAACGGTAAATATGATGAAGTATCGGAAGAAAAGTTTCTTTTTATAGGAGAGGCTAAAGAACTGTCCGTCGACAAGCAAGGATCAAATGGACAACAAAAAACAGAACAATAACTCTCTGATTTTACTTAAAATTCAGACTAAAGAAGGGGTCTCTTTTAACGAACAGGTAAAAGCAGTTACATCTTTTAATGAAAAAGGTGTTTTTGATGTACTTCCCCAGCACGAAAACTTTATCTCGGTTATTAAAGATAAAATCATAATACACACTAAGGATGGGAAAGATAATGAAATGAAAATAGGTAGCGGAGTATTAAAAGTTTATGAAAATGAAGCACATGTATTGCTTGGCCTCACCGAAACAAATATTTAGATAAATTTTGATAAAATTTTGAAAACTACGAAAGAAAAGGATGTTTTAGTTTTTTGGGCGACGACGATAAATAATTGCGGAAGAACCAAGAGCGCCAGCACAAGCTAAAAGTAATCCCGCAATCATAGACTCCTCATTTAACTTATCGTATCCTCTGCCTTGAGCTTGATTAATGGACCCAGTATTTGGCAACAGTGCGGGAATTTTATTGCCGGGAATAGGTGTTTGGCCTACTATCGCATCTTCTATGGATACAGAAACCTCAGTTGATGTTGAAATTGGCTTTTCAGTTTTTGATGGTGTTGATTTGTGGTTTGATGTTGCAATTGTAGTCGGCGATTCTACTGCATCTTCTGCCTGAATTTTATGAACACTACCACCACTACTAAAATCAAAACTTAGATAATAAATCGCTCCATCCGGCCCAACTCTTAAATCAATAGGTAATCTGGCATTATCTAAAAAATTAGATACCTTTAAAGTTTTTGTATCTAAATACTTAATCCATCCTCCTGGCATATCTGCAAAAAAATAAACACCATCATATCTACCTGGAAAAGTATCGCCTCTGTAAAAATCGCCTCCCGTTATTGCTGTAAAAGTAGGTGAGCCATAATCATCAACGTTGCGATATTCATAGTTAGGATCTACTAAATTAGCGTTATGGCTACTTCCTTCGATTGCTGACCACCCATAATTTCCTGCCTTTTCCAGGACATTTATTTCATTCCATACATCCATTGGAATACCAGGCTCAGCTGCAACAGCTCCAATGTCATTTATAAATATTGTTCCAGTTTTGGGATCTGCAGCAAATTTAGATGGATTGTGAAATCCTAATGCCCAAATTGCTGGATGGGGTTGGTGAGCCGTATAGTCATAGAAAGTAAAAAAGCTTGAGGGATTATCCTTAGGTATAGTACCATCCGGGTTAATACGCAAAATCTTACCCTGCAGTTTTGAAAGATCTTGCGCATAAGGAGGGTAACCATAGTCACCTACACCAATATATAACTTACCATCTGCACCAAATTGTAATGCGCCGCCAATAATATTTGTCCAGGGTATAGGAACCCTGCCGGTTCTAATAATAACATTTTCACTTTCTACATCTGCGATATCACTATTTACGCTTCTAGCTTTAAAACGGCTTACCTGACCTTCAATAACAGCCTGGTCATAAACATTAGTGTAGTAAGCATATATATACTGGTTATTTTCAAAATCAGGATCAAATGCTATGCCATGCAACTGACCATCTGTATCTAATTTTAAAAAAGGTTCCGATAAAAGAACTCCGTCTTTTATTACCCTGATTTGCCCTCCTCTTTCGGCAATAAATAGCCTGCCATCGGGCGCAAACTCCATTGCATGTGGCTGAGTAAGTCCACTTACAATCTCTGTCTCTACAAGACCACTGGGTAATTTGGCTATTTCATTTTCATCTGAGATCTGTTCAAGACTAGAATCGAATAACTGAAGATGAGTATCAACAGGCTTATTCTGTGTTTCTGAATAACTATCAGAATTGACTTCTTTAGCACTCAAGAAAGGCAATGAGGCTAAAAGAAAAATGCTGGCTAATTTAGTAGGCGTTGATATTTCTTTTCTCTTTATGCTATCTATTTTCTTATTACTTTCGCTAAATGCCGACCGTATATCGGCATAGCTTTCATGCATATTTCTGGGTCTTAACCCTTCTTTTCTTATCATTTGATTTTAAACTATGGGTTTTACTTGAGAGATAATACAATAACTTAGCGATTCTGTCAATTTTTTTATTGATCCAACTGCCTGCGATAAGTCCTAAAACTTATGGGAGTTAACATGGTTCAAGCATCTTGGGAAGATTTGTCGAAAAAATGGTTGCATTTCGAATCTGAATCAACGTATAATTACACAATGATTAGCACTATAATCCATATAGCAATCTGGGGATCATAATTTTAAGATGTCAAATGAATTATTTATTGCCGTTACGGCCGGGCTTATTGCAATGTTTGGCTGGGGATTTGCTGATTTTTTTGCAAAAAAAACTATTGATAAAATAGGAAGTGTTCCCAGTTTAGTTTGGGCTCATGTTTTTGGCACGTTAGCGCTGTTAATCTTTGTACTATACCAAACAGTTGCATCAGGACAACATTTATTTTTTCCAACTGAAGTTAATATATGGAACGGTTTGATTTTTTTTGGAGCGCTTCAAGCAATTGTTTACCTATTAGCCTATGAAGGGTTTGGCAAAGGTCAGCTTGCTGTATTAAACCCAGTCTTTGCGTCTTATTCGGGTCTAGCGGCTATAATTTCTATAATAGTCTTTAAAGAAGAATCAAGTCCACATCTATTTTTGGCAATTGCTATTATTTTTATAGGGGTACTCTTATTAAATGCTGACACTAAAGCCTTAAAATTAAAAAGTTTTAGAATAGGAACTCCAGGATTTAATCATATTGCCCTTGCGGCATTACTAGCAGCTTTCTGGCAAGTATATTGGGACAAATTTATTGGAAGCCAAGATTGGATTTCTTACACTCTGTTAATGTATATTTTTATGACATTTACTGCATTCCTTGTAGCTAAAGTTCAAAGGATTAATCTTCATATCCCCAGGAACGGTCCATGGATTCTCTTGGCATTGATTGGCTTATCCGAAGTAATTGCATATTTAGCACTTAGCCTAGGCTTTAGCATGACATCACTTACCAGCATTGTGGTTATCTTAGCCGGGGCATTTTCTTTACCTACAATTATTCTTGCACGTACTTTTCTAAAAGAGAAGGTCACAGCACTTCAAACAATTGCAACTTTTATTATTATATTGGGAATTATATTTTTATCTGCTAGGTAGATAAATTATTTTATAAATATGGAAATTGAAGTCAATGAATTTAATCCAAGTTATTTAAAAACTCTCAGGCATAAAACTCCTTTTTTTCTTTTCAGTAGAAAAAAGATTACAAACAACTACAAAAAATTTAAGAAACTTTTTCCTAATTCCTCTATTCATTATGCTATGAAAGCTAACTCGGAGCCTGAAGTTTTAAAAATACTTGCAGAAAATGGATCTGGTTTTGAAGTTGCTTCAGCCCATGAGCTCGAAATGCTTAAAAAAATAAAAGTACCGGCAAAAAAAATTATTTATGGAACTTCTGTAAAGCCATTGGATCATATTAGAAATTTTTTTAAATACGGAGTCGACCGATTTGCTTTTGATTCATTTAGTGAGTTAGAAAAAATAGCCTTTGCTGCTCCAGGTTCAAAAGTTTATGTAAGAACGATTGCAAATGATTCAGGAAGTGTCTTTAAATTCTCTGGCAAGTTTGGAGCTGATCCAGCAAGCATTATACCATTACTTGTTAAGGCAAAGGAATTGGGTCTTAAACCATATGGAATCAGTTTTCATGTTGGATCGCAAGCATCTGATGTAAATGCTTGGGCAAATGAGATTTCAAGTCTGCGTTCTATAATTCAGGATTTAAGAAAGATGGACATACTCTTAGATGTTTTTAACTTAGGCGGTGGATTTCCATGCAGATATTTATCGAGCGAAAATGCTCCAACTCCTGAGGAAATTGCAAAAGCTACTCTGAAGGAGTACAGGAAATTACCCTACAAAATTAATTTAATAATAGAACCCGGAAGAGGAATCAT
>JANWJT010000007.1 GCA_025451755.1 Candidatus Microgenomates bacterium | reverse complement strand
ATTTTTTTAACTTTGTTTAAAAAGACCTCTCTCCTGTCTTTTGACGGAGAAGTTGCAACCATATCTGCGCCATCTACCATGATAATCGATCTTCTCCAAAAAAGATTTTTTCAAATCATTAAGAAAACCGTGGATAAGCACACAAAAACAAACACAAAAATTATTTTTATCCCAAGGGCGCCCGTGACAGAGGCTCTGACGCCATCAAAAGCAGGTCCCCTTTTTGAAGAATATGAAAAACCAGCTCAACAAGTTGGCCATCTTCCGAAAGTAAGAAAGGATTTTACTTTTCAAACGCTCGCTGTTTCCGAAAGCAATCAGCTAGCTTATGTCTCTGCCCAAGCTGTTGTTAAAAAGATAGGAGAGGTTTACAACCCTCTTTTTATTTATGGCCCGACAGGGGTAGGAAAAACACATCTAATGCACGCAATAGCAAATAAAGTGTATGAAGCTACGCCAAATAAAAAAATTATTTATATGACAAGCGAAGAATTTACAAACGAAGTTGTTGAGGCAATTCGCACAAACGATACAGCGAGAATGAAAAAAAAATTCAGAAATGTTGACCTTCTTATAATTGATGATGTTCAGTTTATAGTAGGCAAGGAGAGGGTTCAGGAAGAACTTTTTCATACATTTAATACTTTGGTTGATAAAGGGTCTCAGATTGTTTTGTCATCTGACAGGCCTCCGTCAGAGATTAAAAACATCGAAAAGAGGCTTTCCTCAAGATTTGCAGGAGGATTAACGGTTGACATACAGTCGCCTGATTTTGAATTAAGAACAGCAATTCTTCTAATCAAAGCTAAAAAATTTGAATTTGATCTACCAATTGAAGTAGCTAAGAAAATTGCAGAAAAAATCCTAGACACGAGAAGCCTTGAAGGGAATCTTTTAAGAATTATGACAGAATATCAGGAAAAAGGGGTTGGGATGGAGGCAATAGCCGAAAAGACATTAAATAGCGGAAGAAAAGAAGAAAATCACAATCATCCAGATGAATTAATAAAAAATTTGTGCACTTTTTACAGAATTAAACCTACTCAAATAAAAAGTTCTAAAAGAGATGCATCTTTGGTTAGAGCAAGACAGGTTGCAATGTATATTTTAAGAAAAGAGTTTGGTCTTTCATTTGTCGAAATAGGAAATCTTTTGGGAGGAAGAGATCATACTACCATAATGTACGGTGTGGATAAGATGGAGAATCTTCTTTTGGAAAAGAAATTCTCTGAGGAAATGACGAGGATAATTAATTTTAATCGGGGACAAGATGTGGATTAATTCTTCTTTTTGTTTTTTTCTTTTTTTCCACTTTTTTTATAAACATGTTATCCACACTTTTGTGGCTTGGGACTCTTGCTTTTTTCCACTTTTCCCGATAGACTACTACAACTACAAATTTAGAATAACCTAATATGAAAGTTTCTTTTTTATCTGAGAACATAAATAAAAAAATATCTTTTGTGAATCATGCTGTTTCAAGTAGATCTCAGCTTCCGATTCTCTTGAATCTTCTTTTGTCAGCAAGAAAAGGAAAATTTTTTATAAGCGCAACTGATCTAGAAATAGGAATAGAAGTAAATGTTTCGGCGAATATCGAAGAAGAGGGAAGCATAACTGTTCCGGCAAAGACGTTTTACGAGCTTTTGGGAAGTATTCCTAAAGGAAAAATTGTTATTTATACAACAAATAATACTCTTTTTTTTGAAGCGGACAAAATAAAAACATCTTTTCAGACAATTTCCCCGGAGGAATTCCCAAAAATTTACGAAGAAAAAGGCGATAAAATAGCAACTATAGATGGTAAGTCGCTTATTGACGATTTGCCAAAAGTTGTTTTGGCTGCGAGTCAGGATTCGGGAAGACCCGCGTTGTCCGGAATTCTTATAAAAAAAGAAGAAAAAGAAAAGGGGTTTTTAATAGTAGCAACAGACGGATACAGATTGTCGCTTAAGAAGGGATGGGGTAGGGAGGGATCAGCTGGAAAAAAAGATCAGGACCAGCTTCTTGTTCCGGCGCGGTTAATAAAAGAGCTGGTTTCGGTCAAGGAATGGGCAGGAGATATAGAAGTATATTCTTCTGCTTCGAATAATCAAATTCTTTTTTTTATGGAGGACGCGGTTTTAGCAGGAAGATTAATAGAAGCCGAGTTTCCAAGCTACGAAAAAATAATTCCTTCAGATTTTTCAACCAAAGCATCAGTCAGCAAGGAGGATTTTCAGAAAGCAACAAAAACCTGCTCTATATTTGCAAGGGAGGCAGCAAATATTATAAAGTTGTCTTTAGAGAAGGGAAAAATTATTGTTTCCGCAAGCGCTACGTCTTTAGGCGAGACATCGGTTGAGATAGAGGCAGCTATTGAGGGAGAAGAAAATGAAATAGCTTTTAATGCAAGGTACCTACTTGAATTTTTAGGGAACGTGAATTCAGAAAAAATTATTTTTGAAATGACAGGACCTCTTAATCCCGGAGTTTTTAAATTAGATGACGATAAAGATTTCCTCCATATAATAATGCCAATAAGAATCCAGGCCTAAAATATTTCATACCCCTCCTTTGGGAAAAGCAGTTTTTATTTTATAAATGATAGGTTTTTCTAAATAAACACCATTCGTAGACATTGTGTTTTGAAGAATAGTAATCGTTGTAATTCCCTCTTGCCACTTTTCTTTTGGTGAAAGAATGATAATGTTTGGAGAATCGCCATTTTTAACTTCAGTTTCAACAAGAGGATCGGCTTTGTAGGAAAATTTATCTGGGGTAACCGGAAAATTAAAGGTAATAGTAACAAATTGTATTGGCAAGTATTGACTGTCCTCACCTTGCGCAGGCAGAATGCTTTCTGTTTTAAGAAAAAAAACTTCTGTTTGCGTCGGAGTAGCAGAGCTGACCCTATCTTTATTTTGATAATTTTCTGTAGGATTAATTCTAAAAACAACAATAATTAAAAATAAAAAAAATAATATCGCCAGAACAATCAATATCTTTTTTTTCATCTTTTGCACAAATAGTCTGGTCCTTCAAGCCAGTCTGTTCCGCTTGCTATAACGCGCCCTAATTGTACATGGACATGGTTCTCGTTGCAACCATTCGCGCAGATACGAGCTCCTATATCTCCAGACACAACATTTGCACCCCGATTGCCAGTGCCAGATTGTGTATGGTGAAGTGATATAAAATAACGCTCGTCAGTTAGCTCATCCACTCCTCTATATCTTTGGATTGCTTGTGGTGGCGTTGAGCCGTTGACTTGATCTTCGAATGTCCATTTTATCACGTGACCATTAATTTTAGGAAGATAAACGGGATCAAATGTTGATTCATTGTTGTCGCCTCCAATATCCATAGCATAACTTATCCCATCATATGTGCATAGGTCTGGTCTTGGATAGCCTACCCCACAGTGACCACAGCCATTTACTGGTCTGTTTTTGCTTCCACAGGTAATAGTTCCGTTTGGAATTGGACAAGAAGATGCATCTGCAGCTATGGGTGCTTGACAGCTTTGGTAGTCTTGCCAAACTTCACCGCAGTAGTCATAAGGATAGCCAGCATGGGTATTGCATGGTTGCCTTGAAAATCCGCCATATGCAGCTACAGCTGCTTTTACCTGAGCTTCTGTTGGAGTGCTTGTTAGAATATAGTCCTTAAGTTTGATAGCGGCCCAAGTTAGACTTTCTGTTATATTACAGGCATCAACGGTTGGATAAAAAACACTAGAAATCTGTAATAGCCCACGATGACGATCAGTTTCTGCTCCGTTACGTATTTCATCAGCAGTGCAAGCTCTAGTTGCAATATTCTGCCCGTTTTGAGTGCAGTTAATGCCTTCAGCTCCACAAAAATGATTGCTCGTTATCTCGGGTGAATTATTATCATAAGTTGTCAAGAAGCCTGGGTTTTCGTGCATCGCAACACTTGCTAAGACAGCAGGAGGGACTCCGGCTGAAATTGCAGCATCATTTATCCAGCCTGCTAAAATAGAACTTTTAATCGTATTTACTTGTTGACCTGATCTCGTAAACCGACACGAAAATATATTTCCACTGCCGGGAGATCCTCCCTCTGGAGTAGATTCTTCTTTTCCTAAGCCTACTCCGCTACCGCCGCTAAGAAGTATAATGAAAACAATTATTAATATTACTACGGCTACTATTACAATTGGAATCCACACCTCGCTAGTTGACACAGCGGCCCCGGCAGTTCTAGAAAGCTTGTAAGCAGTTTTAATTTTCCTTGCACTGTCTACTGCGCTATTTATTTTGTCTACTGCTCCTCTTCTTCGCTCTTCGGCCATATCTTAATAATATCAGAACTAGGGTTTGTTAGGTACGGGTGGCGGTTGTGGAGGAATCGCGCTAATATCAGATGGATTTTGGATCGGAGGCTGACCGGGTTGTTCAGTGGCTGGCAATGGTTCCATTGGAGGATTTTTTTCAACCGCATTCATGGGATCAGTGGGGAAGCTATTCTCTGCAGGCTCTTCAGGCGAGACTTGATCCTGCTGCTTGGCAATCTCCTGTGGATTTGAAGTAATTATGTTATGTTCAAAGGGAGCAGCAATAACCTTCATAACCACATGACTTTGCCCTGCAAAAAATAAACCTTCCCCAACATCTGAAGACAGCAGTAGTTCCTTTTCTCCCTCAGATAAATAGAACGTCTTTGAAATTAAATCAACTTCGGTCGGACTTTGTTTTAAAAGCATTTGAATTGAAGAGTTTGATAAAACCGCTTTTCCATAATCGGTAGAAAGAAAATCCTGCACATCCTGAGTTGCCGTAGTTAGGGCAAGGTAATACTTTCGGGCTCTTTTTGCAATACCATACACGAAAGAAGCGGAATCTTCGTATTTCATAATATACCAAGCCTCATCTAGAATAAGAAGTCGCTTTTTAAGGCTTTTTCTGGTTCTCGTCCAAACAAAATCCAAAACTATGTGCATTGCAATTGGTCTGAGCTGTTCTTCCAAAGCTTTTATAGAAAAAACAGTAAACGGATTTGTTATGTCAAAGTTTGATTGCTGGTTAAATATGCCAGACAAGCTTCCTTTTATAAATTTTTCAAGACGAAGGGCCAAATTTTTTGCCGTTTGATCCTCCATTCCAACAAGAACCTTATAAAGGTCTTCCATTAAAGGAGGTTGGTTTTTTTGAGTTGCCGGGTCCGCAGTTATGCCTTTTTGCCTATACGTTTCAACCATTGCCCTATCGAGAATTGCATCTTCTCCCGGCTCGAGTTTTCCCATAACAATTCCTAAAAGTCCGTGGAGAGATAGAATTTTAAGACCTAATTCATTCTCGCCTTCTTCATAAAGTCCGGACAAATCAAATGGGTTTATTTTTACAGGATCAGATGGAGTAAAGGAAACATATTCTCCTCCCATTGTCCGGGCTAGCGCTTCATACTCTCCTTCAGGATCAATAATTATTACTTCTGCTCCAAACATGAATTGCCGCAATGCTTCAAGTTTAATAAGATAAGATTTTCCCGCACCTGATTTTCCCAAGACTAATTCTTTTTCATTCTCCAGAGAAAATCTGTCAAAAACAATTAACGAGCCGTTCTGCTCATTGATCCCATACATTATTCCTTTGTCTTGAGTAAGCGTCGCAGAAGCAAACGGAAAAGTTGAAGCAAGAGAGGTTGTATCCATATTTCTTGTTATATAGAGTTTGTCAATTCCAATTGGAATTGTAGATTTAAAACCATCTTCCATTTGAAGAGTAGTAGTTTTTGTTATAAGAAGAATAGATGAAAGAGTTGACATTAATTTTTTGGATTCATCTTCCAGATCGGCAAGGTTTTCAGAAAATAAAGTTATGTATAGACTAAATTGAAAAAATCTCTCGACTCCTTTTGCAAGTTGCTCCTGAAGAGAAGGGGCATCTTCAAGCGCTGCTTGTGTTTTTGCATCTACTATTTTTCCTTCATCTGCCTGGGAAGATAAAGTTGCCTCCATTTCTGCAATTTTCCTTCGAATGTCCGATAACACATCATTTGACGCTGTAGGATAACAAAACATTGAAATATTCATTGAATGGTCAAAATCAATTAATGGAGAAAGCCAGTTTGGGGAGACAAAGCGGGGATACCCTACGGCAAAAATAGTCTTATAAAAAGAATTTCCAACTCTAATGTAGTTAAAGTCAACTTCAACAGAAGAAGGAGCAATAATATCGGTAAGAGATGCTGTTCCTTTTTCGAGCTTTGCTATTCCGGAAAGAGCAATTGGAACTTCTTGCTTGGTAGATTGATTTTGATTATTTTGTTTTTGCTTTTGCCCAAATAACTTCATGTGGAATTTCCTCCTCTTACAATTGGAGTTTTAATGTCATCCGTTATCTGGTTTGTTTCAACAGCATCTCCGTTATAAATTTCGTAAAAAAGCTTGATTAGCTCTTCTTTCTGAAGAGCTTTTGCGCGTAAGTTAAGTCTTGCGATCTGAGATAAAACAGACCCTGCTTTTGATTCAAGAGAAGCCTTTGCCTGACTAAAAAAGGAATCAGAGGATCCAATTGCGCCTTTTTCAAGATACGAATAGGGAATTACTATATAAAACTTTTTATCAAGAACAGTATTTACTTTTACCAGTTCTCTTACAAAATCTCTATAAAGATTAATCTGGGTTGAGAGTAGTTGATTTTGAGTTTGTGCAGCCTGGGTTTCTAATAGTTTTAAATAAGATGTTATATCCAGTTTCTTGCTTCTTATAAAAATTTGAACAGGAAAGGAAAGAGAATTAAGAAGAGATGCATAGGAAAAAATTTTTGAATCCTGCTCTTCTTTAGAAAGAAGAGCGAAATTGGTTGCATTCACCTCAATAATAAGACAGGCATTTTTCCCCGATAGAATAACTATATTCTCTTGAATGGTTTCAATTTCTGTAAATTTTTGAGTTGTTGCTTTTTTTCTTTGGGCAGATTTTGTCATGTTTTTTGTCCGCCAGCTGGCGGATTAAATAGAGATCTTCTCAGCTCTTCTCTTGTGTCTAGGGAAATTACTTCAATCGGCATCATAATTTTGCCGGTAGCGTTTAGCTCAACTGTGTCAAATTTATTTTCTTCCTTCGGATCCTCAAAAGATATTGTATATGTGCCGTTTGCCAGTGGAGTTGCAGATATAAATTGACCAAGAACGCTTGTCTTAAACGCTCTAACGGGATTTCCAGCTTCATCTTTTACTTCAACTAAAATATTTGGAAGAGGATTGTTTCTCGGATCCTTTACAATCCCTGCTATTAAATTCGGGACATCTGCGATCAGTGGCAATCCCAAGCCTCCTGCAAGGTTTTTTGGAACCTGTCTAACTGCTTGAGTCTGGGTCTTGGGCTGAGCAACGCTTGGCGTAAAAACATTTTGGTTTTTCATTTCAAGTTTTTTTCTAAGATCAATTATTTGATTCTCTAAATTTAATTTTTGGGATTGGACTTCTTGTAATAATTTTTCAAGCTCCAGCACTTTGCCATGCGCACCTTCATATTGCGCAGAGCCTTGTGTTGATACCTCAGCAGCTTTTGCTTCCTCTAGCTGTTTTTCTAAAACCTCTGCTTCGGTTTTTAGATTATCTTCAGAGAGGTTCTTCTTAGAGTCTGTATTTTGGGGAGTTTCTTGTTGAATTTGTACTTTTTCTAATTGCGGGTGATCAATCACGGGTTTTTGAGGAGGAACACTTGCTATCTGGACTTGCGTATCTATCACTCGCTGGTATGTATTCGCCTGCTGAGGAGCTTGACTTGTCTGTTTTACATTTGACAAGGAAAGCGAATTTAGAAAACTTAATTCTTTCTCATCAAGCTTGTCCTTTGGTTTTTGAGGAAGAGTTTTTAAAAAATCTTTTAATTTTTGATTTGAATCCGAAGAAGCTTGTTGCGTTTTTGCAGCTTGCAGATCCTGCTTCTTGGGTTCCGGGAACCACATATGTCCACCTGTTTTTTGATAGATATATTGAGTAGAGCCAAAAAGAGCCTTAAAATAATTCGTAACCATAATGTCAAATGGTCTTCCTTCTATTGGTATGAATGCAGTTGCGACACCAAATCCAATAAATAGCAAGGCAAAGGGGAGTTTTATTAAAATAAAAATAGGAAGAGCAAATGTTATCCATCCCAGAATTATTCCTGCGCCAAGATATGCAAACTGCTTAATTGTCATATCTCCAATTAGCTTAAATTGAAAGCCAGTTATGTCCTGAGGAATTGGGTGGTTTTCCATATAGAGTCAGCGTACTACGTGAAAAATCTCATTTCAAGATAATCAAAATAGGTCAAAAAAATAGTTAATTGAGGCTGGTGTGAAAACTCAGCAGTTAAATAGTAATAGCGGGGTGTTATTTGCAGTTGTCAAAGCCAAAATCTTTAATGCAGGGAACTTGTGTTACATTGCTTATGGCACTTATTATAAAAAAGGAAAGCAAAACTACTCCAAGTCCGATTATCGCATAAATAAATGTATTCCTTGCGTCCTCTATTAATTTTTCTTGTCCACCCGACCTTAAAAATTTCATTCCGGCAAACATAATAAAAAATATTGCAACAATCGCTGCGAAAATTAATGCCCAATTAACAACGCTTTGAAAAACAAATGGAATACAATTAAGGGTAGCAACTCCATTCTCTACGCAACTTTCAGGCATAAAATAAGATTAGCAAGTATTTTTTAAAAAGGCAAGAGAAGAACTTCTATTGGCAGGTTGGATTTGCAAGAGATGGAATGCAAAGATGCTGTAGGTCAAATGGTCTGCCGGTAATTATGGTTATTACTGTATTTAATATGAAGAAAGCAGCGATTACTATAACAAGTCCTACTATTGCAGCAACTATGTGGTTTCTTGCATTTTCAACTGCAGCCTTATCTCCACCAGACAATATCCATCTAATACCACCGTATATAAGAAATGCAACAGCAACCACAATTCCTATTACAAAAAGGATAGATATTATAAACTGAGGAACGTTTTCGACCTTAATATTTGTTGCTGATCCAGCTGGTGGAACGA
The DNA here is from genome assembly GCA_025451755.1 of Candidatus Microgenomates bacterium. Taxonomy (GTDB): domain Bacteria; phylum Patescibacteriota; class Microgenomatia; order Levybacterales; family UBA12049; genus 2-01-FULL-38-21. Next base: position 5,595 of record JANWJT010000007.1, on the reverse strand, counting down.
TATCTACTTTTGCTTGAGCAAAGGCAGACCCAGCAAGAAGCAGATATGATATTCCAGAAGAGAGAAATCCAAGAGTTTTTCTCATTAATCTTATAATAGGAACCTTTTTAATATTTGTCAAGCCCCGATTTATTCCCTTACTAGTTACTGCCAATCAAATTAAAGAAAAAATCTGGATTATAGCCAAGAATCGAAAGTACAACTTTTACAATTATAAAAGCAGTAATAATTACCACAAGGCCAATAATGGAATACGTTATTCTGGCTCTTGCACTTGCTATCTTTTCTTTTTCTCCATTAGAAAGAGTCCATTGGATTCCGGAATACATAATTAGAGCAACTGTAATTATAACTCCAACGAGAAATAAGAGATTAAAGCCAAGATTAATAGCTTTCCCCCCGGCTTCTATGCCTCCTGTTGGAATACCTGCAGGCGCATCTATCGGTGTTCCGCTTATTGTTAAAACAAGTTTATCCATAATTCAGTAGCTACGGGTTAAATCCCGGAATTTTAAGAATATCGACTCCAATTACCTGTAGTACTACCAAAGAGAATATTATAAATACAAGTCCTACTACTGCAGCAATTAATTGATCTTGCGCGGCCTGCAAGGCTTCTGGTTTTGCACGAGACACCATTAGCATATATCCGGAATAAATAATAAGAAGAAGAGCAATTCCTCCTGAGATTCCTAATATTAAACTAAAAATAGATTTAACAAACTCTCTTGGAGATGTTCCAATATCAATTCCTATTCCCGTTTTGACTTTAGGACAATTGCCAGAATCATTTAATGCAGTTGCGCAGGGAGGGGGAGGTGCTTTTTTCTTTCCTTTAAGACCGGCCAGCTCTGTTCCATTTGGATCTGGGATTATTTCCATCTTATTTAAATTTGGGTTTCGGTCATGATTATTTCTTACATGAATCTTTATCCAGTAATAAGTAAATTCAGCCGAACAATCGTTTCCAAAAAGCTCCCCATCGCCAGTTTGCTCATTAATCTTAATAATGTAATCGCCTTCTTCTCTTCCATCAAGAGGTATAGTTCTGCCGGCGGAGTTATTTGGTACATTTATGCAATCTTGTGAATATATTGTTCCGGGATCGTCCTGGCGCGCAATCTCAACAGCATAGTTATTTCTATTTGCCCTGCTATGTGGTCTTCTTGTTCCTCTTATAGTTACATTTATAGTTTGTCCTACTCTTGGTCTTTCCGGACTAACTTTTACTTCCGGATAGTATTGGTAAACATAAAATGTGGCTACCCCGACACGTAGCTTGGGAGAATCTTTATTGAACAATGCAAGACCATAAACATGCCTTCCCCAGAAATAATCTCCGTTGTCACCATCGCCGTCGTTACATTCGTGCTCATCTTCATCCAGTAGTTTTAAGCTGTCCTCACCGTCTGCACAAACATCAAGCGTTAAAGTGCCACCGCTTGCTGTACGTTCTTCTGTTTGAGCTTCGATCTCGGGAGAAAGCTCCTCGGCTCTACTTTTATTAATGCATGAAGTGTGCAGGCATAAAGTGTAAGCCTCGTTTAGAAGGCCTGTAAATGTAATATGTACGGTTCGAGTGTTTTCTGTTACAACTGCCTGACAGTTTTCTGTGCATTCTAAGTCTCCAGTTAAATAATCTTGAGCTTCTTGAGTAGAAGGTTGGGAAGTTGATTCGGAAGTTGTTGTTATTGTGTAGGCAGCAGATGCGCGAGATTGATAAAGGACAGAAAAAAGAAGGACGGTCAAAAAGAAGACAAAAGTTCTTAAAAAAATTCTTCTCACAAAATTATCGTATAAGAATCTTTTGCTAAATGCAAATTAGTTTATGAATTTTATGCCTCTGCCTTTTAATGTCTGTAGGTGGGCTGGATTATTTGGATCCTCCTCTATTTTTTTTCGAAGGCGGAAGATAAGCTGATCCAAAGCCTGATCGGTTACTCCTTCTGTAGATTTTGTATCGCTCCAAACAAATTTAATAATTTCTTCTCTTTCTATAATTTTATTGGGATTTTCCAAAAGAAATTTTAACAGTTTGAACTCCGAAGATGTTAGAGTATCAGATATTACAACTTCTCCCTTTTTAATTTCGTTAGTAAGTATGTCATGCAGAATTGCTTCATTGCTCGATTGTTTTATTGTTGGGAGAATCCCATTAAGAAGAGAAATAGTGATGTTGCCGTTTTTTACAAGACCGGTATCTATAAGATAATCACAAACGTCAGTAGATCTAGAAGTAATCATTTTTTGTTCTTCAGGTGTTAAGGAATACCAAATTTCGTACAATGCACTCTGAATAGATTTATGATTTAAGAGATAAGATTTAAGTTTTTTGCTAGTTGCTAGTTGCAAGTCACTAGTTGCTAATATTGCCTCGAGGCATAATCTTGTTAATTTTCCATGTCCATTTGTTAGCTCTAAAACTTTTTCAATAGTCATTTTATCGATCTTTTTTCCCGAAATCTTTTCGAGATATGAAATTCTAAATTCAAGCCCTGGTTTATCTAAAAGCGGCAAATAAACAATATTTCCAACCAAAAATTCATAAAAGTCCGCAAAAAGAGTAGGTTCTATTAGATCCTCCAGAGATCTATTAAGGGAAAAAACTACCGAAAATCTATACTTTGCTCTATTTCTTAGAATTCTTAAATTTGCAAAAAATTCTGTATCAAGCATTGGTATATATTCTTCAAATCTATCAAAAAGAAGAACTACTGTAAGCTCTTTTTCAATGCACAAATAGTCTATAGCTCTTTTTAGGCCGGAAAATAAAACAAGCTCATCAGAGCTTTTAATTACGTCTTTAAAAATTTTATCTAGAATATCAAAAGCTTCAATTGCCGAGAATCTTTCTTCTGCTCCTTTATAAGTTTTTCTTTCTCGCAGTGACTCAGAAATAGCTAGAAGAATAAACTTGAGGCAATCGTAAAGTGGTTTTTTTCTTATTTCTGAAAAGTTTAAATTTACAAAATGATACCATTTTTGGTTTTCTGCCAAATGCTTTTCTCTTACATTTTTATTAAAACTTAAAAGACCTAATAGATTTGATCTTCCAACTCCCGGAAGACCTATTAGTTGACAAGAATTTCCATTTTTAATATATCCGAGTATTTTTTCAATCTCATCAAAACGAGAATTATCTGGATAAAGCGATTCGAAATGAGCATTTTCAATTGTTTTATTGCTTGATTGTTTCATATTGGTAAATCAAAAATCCAAAATTACAAATAACAAATAATTTCAAAATCTTAAACTCAAAGTTCAAGACAATCTTTGTTTACTTTTTTCCAAGATTGATGCAAAAATTTTAACAAGCTCGGTGGTTTCTTGCAATAGAGGTTCAATTTGTTTTCTAAATTCAGGATTTGCATCTTCTATCAATTGCAACCAATAAATTGTTTCTTTTCCTTCTTTTCTGCAAATCCTAATCCTAAACATAAAATCTTTTTTTGTTTCCGTTTCATTTGCCTCTCTATAATTAGCTCCCATAGAAGTTCCGGAACGAATAACTTGATCGCACAAATTAAAATTAATTGTATTTTTTGGAAGATCTTTTACCAAGTATATGATTTTCTTTCCAAATTCAAGTGTTCTGTCTTCTAAATCGTATTTTTTATTATTTTGAATTTGTGTCATTTAAGTTTATTTGGAGCTTGAAATTTTGAATTTGTAATTTATTAATGAGTTGCTTTTATAAGTATATCGTCAGGAAGTTGTAATGTAAACGTCAAGTATAGCTAATGCGCTTCGTATACACTCAGCGCATATGAAAGAAATGCAATCAGGGTCAGTGCAATTTAGTAGAGACGGTTTGACAAAGCCTATCGGCCCTTCTACACTTGATGTAAGAGGACCCCGCCTTTTGCGGGGTAAAAATATTTTTATGCCAGAACCCGGACAAGGAGAACAGCCCCAAAAACGACCAGATCTAGAATCCGTAGCCCGATTTCCTACAGCAAAAGATCCTAAGACTCAAATAGAAGATCAATTTAATCCAGAAATGGTAAATGCAGCTAGAATAGCGTGGGAAGAGCTAAATGCTGGAAGAGTTGTATCGGTTGATGAAAGAAGAACACAGAACGATCTTATTGCAAGAGGATTTATACCTGAAGATGTATTACGTACCTTGCGTAGAGAAAATTCAGGACGGGAAGATATGACAGCTTATGAAGAAAATCAAGCAGAAAAAGCAAGAAGAGCATGGGAAAGATACAACCAGCAAGGATTAGGACCGCGCATAGACAAAGAATTGCAAGAAACGCTTATAGCATGGGGGCAAGAGCCGCCTCCAGGAGGAATTCCTCCTCGCCAGCCTCCCGGCCCTCCTTTTGGTGGCGGGGGTAGGGATGGAGGGAATCCCGAGGAAGATAGTAATAGATGGCTTGATGATATTAAAAGAGCTACTACAGAAGGAAACTTTGATGAAGTAGATGATCTTATAAATAAGAACCTGGATCTTGGAGATCCTTATGCTGGCCCTAGAATAAAAGAGCTTGCGGAGATAAGCTTAAGCAATGAGGCAATGACAAACGGAATGTATGGCTACCATCTGGAATATGCGATGGAGAGAGCTATAAATCAATCAGATATTACTCCAACAGATGATTATGTACAATTTACGTACTATCAGCAAGAGAATCTCGCAAGAATTATTCTTACCGCTAGAGACTTTGATAAAAGCGATACAAAAGATTTTTATACATATTTAAGCCGGCTAAAAAATAAAAGATATATAGCACACGAGCTTTTTAGAAGTATTAAAAATAGAGAACAATACAAAGAGGTTATATCAAGATATTTAAGAACAGAAGGATTTAATTTTTTAGAGAATGAAATAGTAGGGGTCCCAATAACTCAAATATATTGGGATAAAGTCCTAGCCCATAAAGTGGCAGGGAAGAAAGAATGGCTAGATGGAGATGATTTTAGAAATGCTCATGAGGATATAAGTGAATTGCTTAAAAACCGTCATGAGATGAAATCTCTACAAAGAATAACCATTGTAAATGGAGAAGAAATAAATAGTAGGGACCTTAGGCCATGGGAAATAAATAGAGCAATCGTTATAGGTAGGGTAGTGGCAGCTGCAACACAAAGAAGAACAACGTACGGAGTATTAGGCGAAGTGCCAGAGGACTTTGATACTTTGTTTAAATCTTTGGATTCTGAATATATTGCTAGGGTTATAGCGGGTAGAAAAATCATAGGCCAGAGATTTTTGGGAGAAGGATCAGGAGAATCTAAAAAATATATGGAGCTATGGAGAAAACATACGAAGCAACTTGGCGCTCTTAGAGGATTGTTTTATGGTTATAAAAAGAAAGGAGCGGGAGAGAATGGTCTTTACGGTCATAACATTGATTCATGGATTCTCTTAGAATCAGGCGTGCCAGATATAAAGAGTCACTCCTGGAGATCTATTCTCATGTTTTTAAAAGAAAGAGTATATTCAGTAGTTGATACTGGAAATCCTAATTCATCAGTGACCATAGGAGATTATTTTGGTGACATATCAAAAAATCTTAAAGAAGAGGATCTTGATATCGTAATAAAAGGAATGACTGAAGAAGAGAGGAGGGAAGAATTGAGTTATAT
>JANWJT010000006.1 GCA_025451755.1 Candidatus Microgenomates bacterium | reverse complement strand
GAGAGGAATCGAACCTCCAACCTACTCCTTAGAAGGGAGTTGCTCTGTCCATTGAGCTACTGGCACTTTTACTTATCAACCATTCAATATATTTCTTACTCTTGTAAGATTTCAGCTTCTTTTCTCGAGCCCTGGCTTCATCTATTGTATCAAACTCCTCTGTGTAGACTAATTCGTAAGTCTTCAAAACTCTTGTTGTTCGCGTATGTCCAGATTTATGTTGCTTTATTCTCCTCTCCTTATCATTAGTCGAACCAATGTAGTATCTACCCGCGTCACTCTTCAGTATATAAAGCCACCCAATCATATCTTACGCTCTGTCCATTGACCCCGATTAGTCGTCGCTATCGGGGTTGATCCCGATTTAATCGGGATTGAGCTACTGGCACATTAGATACTTGTATTTTACCAAAATTTGACAATAAATCAAAAAAAATCTGCTATAATAATTTAAATGAGATCTTTCTTGTCCTATCTTCACAAAAATCAATTCCTTGCCGCTGTATTTTTCATACTCTTTCTATTTTTTCTAATAAAAATTCAGGCAATTGTAATAGTGCTATTTATTTCTTATATATTGATGGCTTCTCTCTATCCAGTAGTTCTTTTTTTAAAAAAACAAAAAATTCCAAACATCCTTGCTACCTCAATTCCACATTTAGTTATTCTTGCGTTTTTTTTACTCTTAATAATACCTCTTTTGCCTTTCTTGACTTCACAAATTCAACTTCTAATAAAAGACTTCCCTCAGTATTTTGAGAATGCAGCTCGAATAATAGGATTTAATGTCGATTACTCTAGTTTTAACTCTTCTATTTCCGATTCTCTGTCGGGAATTAGGGAAAATATTTTCTTAATAACCGGAACTGCTATTAATATTGTTGTTTCTCTTCTTAGCATATTTGTTATAAGCTTTTACCTTCTTTTATACAGAGATCGTTTTAAACTTGCCGTAGTAAACATTTTTCCAAAAGAGAAAAGGGAGAAGGTCGAAGATGTTTTTCATAAAATAGAAGGGAAGCTGGGATCATGGGCCAGAGGACAAATCGTCTTGTCTCTTGTTGTCGGAATTTTTACATGGATAGTCTTAACATTACTTCAAATGGACTTTGCCCTTCCACTGGCAGTAGCAGCTGGACTTCTGGAAATAGTCCCGACCGCTGGTCCAATCTTGGCTTCTATTCCTGCAATAATTGTCGCTCTAACAATATCCCCAACACTTGCCGTTGTTGTTGCTATTTCTTATATCGCTATTCAGGCAATAGAAAATAATATTCTTGTTCCAAAAATAATGGAAAAGTCTGTTGGACTTAATCCTGTTGTTGTAATAATAGCGATTTTAGTTGGCGGAACTTTAATGGGGGTTGTAGGAGCGCTTCTTGCTATACCCTTTTTATCGGCTTTACTAATAATTTTTGCCTCTGTAGAAGACGAATAACCTTAAGTAAATGCGCCCCGTTTCACTTTCTTTTGAATTTTTTAATAATACTTGCTCTTATTTCTGCATCAACCAGGCTATGATGAAGAACAGGCAATATGGAGACAATAACAATAATCCCTACAATTGGCAGAAGGTATTTATCGACATCCGGAATTAGGCTCCCAAGATAATATCCTGCCAAAGTTACTCCAATTGCCCAAAGTACCCCGCCAAATAAATTAAAAAATAAAAATTTTTTGTAATTCATTCTTCCGGCTCCTGCAACAACTGGAGCAAAGGCGCGAATGACCGGAACAAATCTTGCCAGAATGATAGTCTTACCGCCATGTTTGTCGTAAAATTTTTGTGCCCTTTCTAAATGCTTTTTCTGGAATAAAATTGAATTTTCTTTTGTAAAAATCTTAGGACCTAGCTTTGCTCCAATCATATAACCGATCGTATCGCCCAAGACTGCTGCAATAAAACATCCGACGATTAATATTGTGATATCAAAAAATCCCTGAGAAGCTAAAAATCCTGCCGTAAAAAGAAGACTATCTCCTGGAAAGAAAAAACCTACTAAAAGCCCTGATTCCAGAAAGACTATTGCAAAAATTCCCAAATATCCTACAGTCTGAATTAAAGATACAAGATCAAAATGCATAGAAATAAGTATAGCACATTCGACAGTCTCAGTGCGGGCACATTTACGCTTTTACCCTAAGTTCCGAGCGGGATTTTAAAAAGAAATAGCCAATAACTATGGCTGTAATAACTGGCGTAAACCATTCGGGAATATGAAAACCAAAACTATCTAAAATCATAATCATTCCTAAGAAAAAGATTGAATACATCGCTCCGTTTTTTAAATAAGCATACTTTTTAATTCTTTCAATATTATGCATGGTTACTTCTCTAACAACGAATGCTCCAATTCCATTACCCAGTAGAATAAGCGGCACCGATAATGTAAAAGCAAAAGCACCTACTACTCCATCAATAGAAAAAGTTGCATCTATTACCTCTAAATAAAGAATCTTGCTTATGTCTGAGCGTGCCTGGCTATTTTTAAGAAGACCCCTTTCGGCTTGCTCGGCGTTTTCTTTAAATCCGTGAGTTATAAAAAATGCAGTTGAACCAACTACTGCTCCAAAAGCCATAAGTGGATTTACAGCTAAAGCAAACCAAACAATTACCGCCAAAGTCATAGAAACAGTAGCATAAAACCAAACTCCAAGAGACTGAATAAATCTTTCCCCACGAAGTCCAAATTTCTTTTGTTCTAGAAATAGCCAATGGAAAAATAAAAAGATTAAGAATGTTCCTCCTCCTACAAGAAGTATTGGGGCGGATAATTCCACTGCCTCATGCACTTTTGGATCAGAGCTAAAGGCAGCTGTAAATACGCCTACAGGGCCTAGGGATGGATTAGTAATCCAAACAATAGCAAAGGGCAGTAACCCTCTTAGCAAAAAAACAGCTATAAGAAGTCCCCAGACCAAAAACCACCGTCTTGCTTTCGCAGACATGGTCGATAAAACCTGAGCATTAATAACTGCATTGTCGATGGAAGAAACTGTTTCGAATAAAATTAATCCAAAAACTATTAATACAATCGAAAAAATATCCATAGCTCTATTATACTAAAACTCTAACAAAATCTGAGACTTTGAACTTCGTAATATGTATACGTAATACATTCAGCGAATCGTCTGTAGTCTTAGCGAAAAATAAGAGCGGGTGAAGGGAATCGGACCCTCGTATCAACTTTGGAAAAGTTGTGTTCTACCATTGAACTACACCCGCGAACTTTAAACAATTTTACCACAAATTACCATTGGTTTAAAAGAATTGCTCTGATTAGCTAATTTTAACCTAATGGGGAAATGTGTTTTTCGGCAAAATAATTTATTCCTCCTCTTTCTATAACATGACTTATTTCTACGGGTGGACCAAAAACAATTTTTATATTTCCCCGGGAATCGGGGATCGATCTAACTGGAACCAATTGTATGTCTTTATCTTCATCGCTCACCTTTTTTAAAAATCCAGTTGCTTTTTCGGGAAAGCGTAAATCATCGGGATCTCTATGTGCACCTTGAGGAATCCAAAGCGTGGCTCCACCGTTAATTACCCTATGTATTGCATTTGGTCTAAGGTTTTGTTTATTTACAATTTCTCCATTTTTGTCATGCCTGGGAATTTCAACAATTTCACAATTGAAAGACTCCCCAACGAACTCATAAAACATTCCAGTAAAATATTCTAATATTTTTCCTTTTGAAAGTCCTCTTTGTGCTATTACGAATGGCTCTCTTACGTAATCGTCCTTAACGCCCGAGCGCGCGTCATGGCCTGTTTTTACCATTTCGAAATATTGCCCCAGACTATCTATTGGACCACCTCTGGTATGATTGGCAATAAAAATGGTCGGGTCAGATGGGGGAATATGCTCTTGGCCGCCTACTTCTATAGACAAATTTGCCCCTTCATAGACATGAGAAACATCTTTAGTCATTGAGACTTTTTCACCTCTTAATGCCCTGAACACTACCTTTCTAAGCCTATCATGTCCTTCGGAACTCAATCCTTTACCAAGTCTCCAGTCTACAATATGAGAAACAGTATGCGCAACAAAAGCATTCCTTATGATAAGTGGTATCTTTTTTTCGGCACCACTTGCTTCCAAGGCTTCTTTTTTCATTAGAGGATTATAGCAAAAAATAAATATATTATCCAAGCATTTATGCAAGAATGGTTGAACAAATTGGAATTATAGGGTAAAATTGAACAGCGCCGCGGTGGTGGAATGGCAGACACGAGGGCCTTAAGAGCCCTTGTCCGTAAGGGCGTGAGAGTTCGACTCTCTCTCGCGGCACACTTCGGGGACTAGCTCAGTTGGCTAGAGCGCGCGGTTTGGGACCGTGAGGTCGGAGGTTCGAGTCCTCTGTCCCCGACACTTAAATTACTCAGTCATGCAGAGGTGGATCAACTCCTAAAGATCTGAGCGAGTAATCCAAAAGATCTTTCATTTCTTGTCTTCTGTTATCGCTTCCCAAAAGAATTCCAATTATCTTATGTCCTTTGTAATCCAAATAAGTAATTAGGCAAAATCCAGCCTCGGGCGTATATCCTGTTTTAACGCCTTTAACTCCCGGGTAACTTGTTAAAAGATTTGTCTCGTTTTGCAAATAAAAAGCTTTATGAGTTTTTGTTGCAGGAATATTATATTCAAAAGTAGAAACTACTTTGTTAAAAAAAGAAAGATTTAAAATTGCATATCTTGTTACAACCAGAAGATCGTGGGCGGTCGTATACTGATTTCCGTCTCCCTCAAGACCTGTTGGATTTGTAAAATTAGTATTAGTTAGTCCCAAAGATTTTGCTTTATTGTTCATAGCTTCTATAAACTTAATTCTTCCGCCATTAAAATTATTTGCAAGTGTCTCTCCCGCATCGTTTCCGGAAGGAAGCATTAGCCCATACATAAGCTCTTCTAAAGAGAGTACTTCTCCTGCTGTAAGACCCATTGAATTTTCCCCAACTAGATCCTTAGATGTTACAAAATACTTATCGTCTTTTTTCTTATTTTCCAAAGCAACAATTGCTGTCATTATTTTTGTAAGAGACGCCATTGGAAGTTTTTCTTTTCCGTTTTTCTCATGAATCACTTTATTTGTTGCAAGATCATACATTAAAAAAGCGCGAGCAGATACTTCCGGCACTTTAATAGGCTCTTCTACTTTACGATTAAAATCAGGAAACCAAATATCCAGAGTCGAAACCTGTTTATTCTTAAAAAGTGTTAAGAAATTGGGTAGGGGAGAATTTATAAAAATATCTTGGTTTGCAAGAAAGATCTTAAAACCTAAAATAGACAATATGCAAGTTACAAAAAAATAAATAAGAAAAATTCTCTTCACAAAATTAAATTCTACCATAAATTATAATAAGATTTGACTTTTATTTTAAAATAGAACAGTATTATTCTTATAGGGAAGAGGGGAGGTGATAAATATGTTAAACATAAACTTTATGGCGGTTATTATTGCAGCGATAGCAAATATGATAATAGGATTTATTTGGTACGGACCTTTGTTTGAAAAAAAATGGATGAAGCTTTCTGGGCGGACAAAAGAGTCCATGGAAAAAGATAAAAAAGATATGCCAATGGTAATGGGCTCAATGTTTGCAGGAGCATTTGTAACAGCGTCTATCCTTGCATTGTTTGTAGGATATGCAGGTGCTACAACAATTGAATTAGGAGCTAAGATTGGTTTTCTGGCATGGCTAGGTTTTGTTGCAACTACAATATTGCAAGACGTTCTTTACGAAAAGAAGAACAAAGAACTCGCCGCAATTAATCTTGGATTCAATCTTGTAGCTCTTGTAGTTGCTGGCTCAATCCTTGCAACCTGGAAGTAGTAAAAAGTAAATTGCTTTAGCGTCTTTCTTTAGAGCTGTAGTTTTGTTCTCTCGTTTCTTCAGGGAGTATTCCTTTTGTAATTTTAAGATCGCGTGGAACTTCTGCTCCCAATTTAGCCCGTCCTCTATCCGCTCCAATAACTTTAATGAGAATACCATTTTCGATAAGAATCCCATCACCAGGTTCTCTTGTAAAAACTAGCATTCCCTCTGGCTTTTTGTGTGGATTGTGAGGCCTATCATCAATAGGACCTAGTTCTTCACGAATGACAGTAATGCCATCTGGAACCATCAAGCCAAGCTTAACCCTACTTCCTCGAACACCAAGAACTGCAATAATGATGTTCCCCCCTATTTCGATTGTTTGCCTTATTTCTGTTGTTTGGACGTACATAAATTTTCTTCCAGAATTAGACTATACACCTATAGTGTTAAAAAGTCAAGCTCGGACGAAACTGAAACAGAAGTTCTTTGATTATTCAATTTAGTAAACTTATGGTATAATTTTGCCCAATATGGTCCCAAGAGTAGAAAAATCATACGTTCAAGTATGGACAGCAGAAAAGACAAAGCATGAGCAACTTGTACCAACTGTTTCAGGATTAAAAAGAACGCTTCGTCATTTATGGTTAGTTCGCGCAACGGAACCGCCAGGCGTTTTTGAAGAGGAGACAATTAATGATTTTGATACTCTTAGAAATTACCAGATGGCTCAATATCCAGAATTTTTTGATAACCTACAAGAAAGGCTTAAATCCCCTTATAAAAAGCCACGAAGAACTAGGAAATACAAACTATTTCCAGACGAAGACAAAGATAATATTATTCTTCCTGACAGCGCTAAGCCTTTTACGATAGTTAATAAAAATGGAACTACAAGACAAGCTGTGGATTTTAAACAACTTCTTAGAAGAAAGATAGCTTCAGACTTTCCTTGGCAGAAACTTGGAACACTAAAAGAATACGAAAGTGTTACATTTGAAACGGGAAATAAAGTAGCTATTTTCGATTTATTAGATGAAGTAAATGCCGATGATGTTGATATTTTCAATGAAGCTCTTAGAGCCTATGTATATGTTGACCCAGAATTATTAAATTTCTTAACACACATCATAGAAAGAATAAAAGCTCTGCCGCCTCTTGAAAATGCGGAATCATCTAAAGACACGGTTAAGAGAATTAATAAATTATTAAAAAAAAGAGATATTGATAATCAAGTAGGGCATGACGACCCTGAAGTTTATTATGGACGTGATACCAAATGGATTTTTCTAGCTCGCAAGGCTCAGCAATTAGATGCGGAACAAGAACATAAACTATTTTATTTAATAGCCAGTAAAAGCATAATCGGATCAGAAGCATTTAGAGACTATGTATTGGCTTGCAAAATACCATTTGATGCATACCACATTGATGGTTACGTTACGGAAGGACCTGCAACTAGAAAAGTATTAAGTATATTACTAGAGCAAGATGGCAAAGATTTAACCGATGAAGATTTTGAGAGAAGAGGTAGATTTGTTGCCGCAGTTAAACTTCCTGACCGAGAATTTTTTCCTACACCCGATAGGGAAATGGAATTTCCAGAGAGACAACAACTTTTTCCTGAGTATGATAATGTTGCACTTGCAAAACTTGTTATGCAAATATTAGAAGATAGAATTCCCGGAGATCCTACCCACTTGTTTAGAATACAACAAAATGGCATGCCTGAACCAGCATTTAATTCAATGAGTCCGCATCCTTATGTAGAAGAGATCAGGAACTGGGCAATGGAGCAAGCAGTAGTAAGACATTTTCTTCCAAAAGGGGACTAGTACGAGACGAAGTGGACAACTTTTGCTTTATCCTGAAGACCTTTTATAAATTCTTGTATTTTTGATTGTAATTTTTGTTGCTTTAACTGCTCTGTTGCCTGTATACGAAATTGCTCTTCGGTTGTTCCTTCGGCCATCTGCGCTTTATTTGCCGTAACAAAATCATTAATTTCTTTTTCCGTTACCGGAATATCTTTTCCTACCATTTTATAAATAGAAACCTGAACTTTTATTTCATCATTTAGAGCAGCTTTTGTCATGCCCTGGGTAGTCAGTGCCTGATCAAGTGTAGTTCCCTGAGTTTTTAAATTTGCTTCAATTTTTTTAATTTCCGCATCAATATCTGCTTGAGCTACAGTTATGTTTTTCTTTCTTGCTTCCTGAAGAATCAACTTTTTTGTAATTAAACTTTCAAGTATCGCCTTGCCGCCTTGTTTTTCAAGAGAAGTTACAACAGAGACTCTGCTTATTGGCTCTCCGTTTACCATAGCTGCAATAAAAACGCTTTTAAATAAAAAAGCTAGTAAAACTATTACAACAATTACTATTCCAATTCCTAAACTTAGCTTTTT
>JANWJT010000005.1 GCA_025451755.1 Candidatus Microgenomates bacterium | reverse complement strand
TGCATCTATTAATTTAATGCCTGTTTTCAAAGGGGTGTTTACCGGCTCTCTCTCTATAACCCCAGCTGCAATTTTTTCAAGAGGCATAGATTTTCCTGTTTTAATACTTGGTTTCCCATCTAGTGATTCTCCCAAAGGAGACAAAACTCTGCCAATTAATTTTTCCGATGTAGTTATGCTCAGGATTTTTTCTGTCGTTCTTACTTTATTCCCTTCCGTTATTTTTTCTCCACCCTCAAAAAGAATTATAGAAACATAATCTTCATCAAGATTTAATATCATTCCTTTTTCTCCGTTTTCAAACTCTACTTGCTCTCCTATGAAAGACTGAGATAATCCTGAAGCAACTACAACTCCATCACTGTTTTTTTCCACAATTCCAGTATTTTTTGCTTTTGTATTACTTGAGAAAGTCATTAAATTCTTCTCAAGTTCCTTTATAATTTCTTCGTTTTTAATCATAAGATTTTTTCAGATGCGTTATTAAGTTATCTAAGGAATCTTTTAGGTTAAAATCGTAAGTCATGTCGTTATCAACTATTCTTATTCCTGCAATTAAGCTTGAATCTTCTATATGTTCTATTTCTTTATTAGGAAACATGTTCTTTATTTTATTTATTACCTTATCATCAATTTTATTTATTGGTGTAAATACCTGGATAATTCTTTCATTTTCTAATTTTTTTAAAAACTTTATATATGCTTTTAAATCTCTCCTGTTAAGCTTAGTTATAATTTTTTTTATTGTTTTTAGATCCAAACTATTTTTTTTAAAACTTTGTTCTGCTAATTTTTTTATATGTTTGGTTGTCATTTAATCTACTTTCTTGATTCTTTTAAGCGCTACTTCTGTCAAGTCTTTTTGTTGCTTGCCACTAAAAACATCCTGCATAGATTTTTGTAAAAATTCAACGGCTAACTCACTTACTTTTGTAGCTAGTCTGTTTTCCGCTTCCTTTGATTCTTGTATTATTTGTTCCCGTGCTGTTGTCATCATGCTTTCTATTTGTTTTCTTGTGTTTTCCTGAGAACTTTTTTCAATTTCCGCAGATTGATCTTTTATGTCTTTTATTATTTTTTCTGCTTTTTTATTTGCATTTTGCAATATTTTTTTCTCTTTTTCTAAAGCCTCATCTAGCAATTGCCTTCCTTCCTCAGCTTGTTTTAGCCCATCTTTAATAGAATCTTCTCTTTTTTTTAGAACGTCCAAAATAGGTTTATAGGCAAACCTTTTAAGAACTATCATGATGATTAAAAAATTTACAATTTGAGCACCCAAAAGAAGGGGATCAAGCCCAAAGTTTTTTATAATTTCCATAAATTAATTCTATTTTAGAAAAGCTAAAATTAAAGAATAAATGGCAATTGCTTCGGCAAATGCCATAGCCAGTAACATTGCGGGCAGTATTCTTCCTGAGCTTTCAGGATTTCGGCCGATAGCTTCCATTGCCTTTGCTCCAATAATCCCAATAGCAATAGCTGGAAAAATTCCTCCTATTGCTATAATAAGTCCTCCAGATATACTAAAATTCATAAGACTTTACCTCCTTTCTTTAAATGATAAATATTTTTTATGAACTTGCATGCGCCTGGGCTTCGTGATGGGAAGTACTTAAGATAGCCATAAAAGACATAGTAAGCATAGAAAAAACAAGTGCTTGCACAAGTCCCACAATAACTTCAAGAAGAAGAAAGGGTAATGGAAATAAGAATGAAAAAATCGAAGAAACTGTAATAAGCACTATTTCGCCTGCAAAAATGTTACCAAATAGACGAAAAGAGAGTGAAATAACTTTTGTTAACTCAGATATTATTTCTAAGACGCCAATAAAAAGATTAATTGGATTAAATGAAAAATATCTGCTTAAATACTCTTTAAGACCTAATGCATTAATACTCATTGTGTGTGTTGCTACAGCAGATACTAAAGCAAGGCCAAGTGTTGTATTTAGATCACTAGTGGTACTTCTTAATGCAGGTATAAGTTTTCCGTGTTCATAGAAACCTATGCTGTTAACGCCTGGAATAAGCCCGCTCCAGTTGGCAAGTAAAATAAAAATAAAAAAACTCATAAAGTAAGGAAATATTTTTTTAGCTTTTTCCTGCGCAACTGATTCAGTTATTTCATAAAACGCTTGCAAAATCATTTCTACTGAATTTTGAAATAATCCTGGAATTATTTTAATATTCTTAGAAATCATGACACATAAGGATACTAGCACTGCATCAACAAGCAAAGTATCTATTAATGTATTTGTAATTTTAAATGACCCTATGTGGAATAAGGTCTCTGGCTGGAATGAAACCATCTCCCTACTATTTTATGGGTAAAACGAGGGTAAGTCAAGATGAGAAATTTCTATTAAAACCAGATACTTTTTCTACAATAATAACCGGTCTTTCATTTTTTGTATCTACTTTTCCCTCAACAACAATAACAGTGTCTTTGGAAAGAAAGCTTTTGTAAAGCTGAAAAATTTTTGGAAAAATTATGCATTCAACAGAAATGCCTTTTTCGTCTCCAATAGTTATAAATGCCATTTCGCTGCCTGTTTTTTTGGTAAAAATTTTTCTTGTAGTTTCTATGATGCCTCCTAATTTAACATTCGATCCTTCGGCTTCCTCCATTATCAACCGAATTTCATGCGTAACTTTATCTTTTATTGAAGAAAGCTCGTCCATCATCGGATGAGAAGTTAAATATAGTCCAAGAAATTCTTTCTCAAAATTTAATTTTTCTTTTAAAGTAAAATCTTCAATGTTAGTTGGTCTTATATCGTCGGGATCTGAAGGATCTTCAAATAAAGAAGTCTGCCCATCTTTTTTATCTTTTTTTGTTTTATTGGAAGTTTCCATAATTTCTGTATATCTTATGAGAAGTGAAGTTCTTTTGCCAAAATTATCCATTGCTCCAGATTTTATTAAACTTTCTATCGTTTTTTTATTTACAGATCCTAAGTCAACTCTTTTACAAAAATCACCTAGGTCATTAAATGGGCCATCAGCCCTACTTAAAGTTATGCTTCTAATTGCCGCTTCACCGATATTTTTTACTGCAGAAAGCCCAAATCTTATGCTGTCTTTTCCTTCTATAGAAAATTCACTTACTGATTTATTTATCTCGGGCGGGAGAAGCTTTATGTTTAATCTTTTACACTCTGCTGCGCCTTCTGCTATCTTTTCGTTTTTTGAAGGTCCGCTTGCTCCTCTTGATTCAGCTGTTAAGAATGCAGTCATAAATTCTACTGGGTAATGTGCTTTAAGATAGGCAGTTCTATAAGCAATAGTTGCATAGCAGGCAGCATGAGCCTTTCCAAAACCATATCCTGCAAAAGGTTCAAATAGTGTCCATAGCTTTTCAGCATTTTTTTTATTCATTCCATTTGAGACACATCCTTCTACAAATTTATCGTGCTGTTTTTTCATTTCTGAGGAAATTTTCTTTCCTACGGCTTTTCTTAATTTATCTGCTTCAATCCACGAGTACCCCGCAACTTTTATTGCTGTTAGTAGTAAATCGTCTTGAAAAGTAATAATCCCATAAGATTCCTTTAAAACATCCTCGAGTCTTTTATCGGGATAATTTATGAGTGAAGGGTTATGTTTCCTTTTTATAAATTCAGGAATATTTGCCATTGGTCCGGGTCGGTAAAGAGCGACCATTGCCTGAAGGTCGAAGATGGAAGTAGGCTTAAGCTCCTTTATGTATCTTCTCATCCCGGACGATTCAAGCTGGAATATTCCCGTTGTTTCTCCTGAAGCTAAAAGTTTATATGTTTCAATATCATCAAAGGGAACTTTCGAGAAATCAATATCTAGATTGCGCTTTTCTTTTATAAATCTTAATGTTTCCTGAATAATTGTTAAATTTCGCAGTCCTAAAAAATCTATCTTTAAAAGTCCTACGCCATCTTCGCCTACTGTGTACATATCATATTGGGTTATAATTTTTTCACCGTTTGGTTCTTTTTGGAGGGGAGTATATTCAGTCAAAGGCTTATCTGCTATAACAACTCCAGCAGCATGAACAGAAGCGTGTCTTGCTACCCCTTCAATTTTTCTCGCCAAGTCCAAAAGTCGTTTTGTTTCTGGTTCGGTTTGATAAACGATTCTAAGCTCAGGACTTTGCTCAAGCGCTTTATCTATTGTCATTGCATGTCCCTGCCATCCTAAGGGCATCATTTTTGCTATTCTATCGGGAGCGGAATAGGGAAGACCTAATGCTCTTCCGGTGTCTCTAACAGAGCCTCTTGCTTCCATTGTTCCGAAGGTAATTATTTGAGCAACTTTATCACGTCCGTATTTTTCGGTAACATATTCAATTACTTCATCTCTTCTATTATCAGCAAAGTCTAAGTCAATATCTGGCGGCGAAGGTCTTTCTGGATTTAGAAATCTTTCAAAGGGAAGTTTAAAAAAAAGCGGATCAACGTCCGAAATTCCAAGCGCGTATGAAACAATTGAGCCAGCATTAGAGCCTCTTCCAGGACCAACAGTAATGCCTCGGCCTTTTGCCCAATTTACAAAATCTGCAACTATTAATATATAAGTTTCATACCCCTTATTGAGAATCGTAGATAGTTCATAATCTGTTCTTTCCCTAACTTCCGTTGTAATTTTTTTATATCTATTTTTAAGGCCTTCTCCTACTTTTTCCTGAATATATTTTGCCGGAGTTTTGTTATCGGGGACATCAAATAAAGGCATTATCCATTGTCCAAGAGTAATCTTTACATTACACATATCTGCAATTTTTGAAGAATTCTCAATTGCGTCCGGAACATTTAGAAATAGTCCAGTCATTTCCTCTTTGCTTTTTATATAAAAATCAGGAGAAGAAATCATAGAAAGTTTTCTGTCCTTATCGTTTAATGTTCTCTGAGTTTGAATGCAAAGAAGTGTTTCTTGTGCTTCTGCATCTTGGGGGTAAATATAATGATTATCGTTTGTTGCAACAAGAGGAATACCTAATTTACCAGATAATTCTATTAATTTTTCATTAAGAATATCCTGTTCGTCGATATTCGGATGTTTTTGAAGTTCCAGATAAAAATTTTCCTCTCCAAATATTTTTAACAACTTTTTTGCTCTTTCGATAGCGGTGTCCTCCTGTCCTTCAAGAAGAGGTTGTGAAACAAACCCACCTATGCAGGCAGACAAACATATAATACCTTCACTAAATTCTTCTAATAGCTTTAAATCGCTTCTAGGGCGATAGTAGTATCCCTCAAGATTGGCAACCGAAACTATCTTCATTAGATTTCTATATCCTACTTCGTTTTTTGCAAGAAGTATTAAATGATTGGAATCAGTATCAACACCTGCTTCTTTATCGCGCATACCTCTTTTGCTTATATAAATTTCGCAGCCTATTATTGGTTTTACTCCCTGAGTAATACACTCCTGATAAAATTTGATTGTCCCATACATGTTTCCATGGTCAGTTATTGCAATTGCCTTCATGCCGAGCTCTTTTGCTCTTTTAACCATTTCGGGAATTTTAGATAATCCATCCAGAAGAGAATATTCACTATGATTGTGAAGGTGTACGAAGTCTGTCATTATTTTATTGTTACTGCGTTTCTTGTTGCTTTTGATGCTCTTAAAGCTTCTCCGGCATCTCTTAATAAAACTTCTTGAGTTTGGCCATTCCAAATAATCCCGCCTATACTGACCGTTAAATTTAACTTAGTGTCTGATAATGGAATTGCGAATCTAGCCGAATTTATTGCTTTTCTAATGCCTTCCGATTTTCCTAAAAGAACATCATTGCTTTTGATTCCAGGGAATATAATTGCAGTTTCGTCTCCGCCGTTTCTGAAAGGCAAATCCGGATCTCTATTATTTTCTTCCTCATTTTCTCTTAAACATTCCCTGATTCTCATTGCTGATTGGACCATTATTTCATCACCGGCGTCCTGACCGTATTTTTTATTTATTTCTCCAAAGTTGTCTAAGTCTGTAAATAAAAGAGCAAATGGTTCTCCCTTGTCTATCATTTTTTTAATGCCGTGTCTTAAGTGTTCTTGTCTATACAAACCCGTCATTGGATCCTTCTCATTTTTTCCTTCTTCTGCAAATTTATCTCTTACTGATCCAACCATCGCTAGACTAATTAATGTACTTCTCGTGTCGGGATGAAGATTGCCATTCGCGACTCTTTCATCAAGAGAATCTACCCATGCTTTTCTAGCTCTTAATTCCCTATCTCTTTCCAAACGGACTTGACTTCTTCTCTCTTCTGTTAGTGCGCCGGGACTGTTTTGGTTCGTTTCTGGGGGATTGTTGTCATTCATTATTTTAACTCCTCAATAATTAATTTTCTTAAAATTTCAGTATCAATCTTCTTTTTCATTATATACATTACTTGGCCTATGGCAAATTGAACAACCGAATCTTTACCTTTTTTATAATCCTGTGCGATTTTTGGATTAGTTTTTAATATTTTTCTTACGGCTTCTAATAGCTCTTCTTCGCTTATGTTGATCTTTTTAGAAGAAATGGTGACTTCTTCAATAAGCTTAGCAGGTAAAATTTCATCAATATTTATTTTTTTGTTAATCATTACATTTGCAATCTGTTTTGGACTGATTTTTCTTGCTCCTGCCGTAGCTGCAGTTTCAAAGTATTCAGATGTAGTCAGATCTTCAGTTAAAATAGTCGTATCATAAAGAGAAAGATTATATTGTTTTTGAAATCTTGAAATTTTTTCTTGAGGAAGCTCCGGAAGCGTTGATCTTAATTTGTCAATTTCTGATTTTGTCCATCTAATCGGTGGAATATCGGGTTCGGGGAAATATCTATAATCACTTGCTTCTTCTTTTACTCTCTGTGTTACAGTTTTTTGTTTATTTTCGTCCCATCCTCTAGTTTCCTGAATTGGAGTTTTGTCTTCATTTAAAATTTTAGTTTGCCTGTCTATTTCATAGTTTATAGATTTTTCTACAAATTTAAAAGAATTTATATTTTTAACTTCTACTTTGTAATTAGGTAAGCCAGCTTCTCCTGCTTTTCTTATAGATATGTTTGGCTCAAGCCTCATATCTCCCTTTTCCATGTCTGCGTTAGAAATATCTAAGTATCTTGCAATCTGCTGAAGTTTCTTAAGATAATCTACGACATCTTTTGCATTGTCAAAATCAGGCTCGGTAACTATTTCAACTAGAGGAACTCCGCTTCTATTAAAATCAATAAGTGTTACATCTTGTCCATCAATAGCCTGGTGAATAAGTTTTCCCGTGTCTTCTTCCATATGAACTCTTGTTATTCCAATTGTTTTACCGCTTTCTAGATTTATTGAACCTTTTAAACAAAACGGCTCATCGTATTGCGAAATTTGGTAACCCTTTGCAAGATCAGGGTAGAAATAGTTTTTTCTATCAAACTTTGAAAATAGGGGAATATCGCAGTTTAAAGCCATCCCAAGCATAGAGCACCATTCAATAGCCTTTTTATTTGGAACAGGGAGAGCTCCTGGAAGTCCCAGGCAAACAGGACAAGTATGGGTATTAGGTTTTTGTCCAAAATAATCCGCAGAGCATCCGCAAAACATTTTTGATTTAGTTTTTAGCTCTATATGAACTTCAAGACCAATTACAGCTTTCATAAATTCTCGACTGCTTGTCCTACCTGAAATAATTTTCCTTCAGAAAAGTGTGGACCCAAAATTTGTAACCCAACTGGTAAACCATCAACAAATCCTGCTGGGACAGAAAGTCCTGGTATTCCGGCCATATTTATATTTACCGTGTAAACGTCAGACAAGTACATTGCCATTGGATCATTTACTTTTTCTCCTATTTTCCATGGAAGAGTTGGTGATACTGGTGTAATTATCACATCAACTTTTTTAAAAGCTTCATCAAAATCTTTCTTAACTAATGTTCTCACCTGCATGGCTTTTTTATAGTATGCATCGTAATATCCGGAAGAAAGAACATAAGTTCCAAGCATAATTCTTCGCTTTGCTTCGTCACCAAAATTTTCTCTCCCATTTCCATATCTTATCTCGTCATATCTTCCAAGATTTGAAGACACTTCTGCTGGCTGGATAATGTAATAGCACTCAGTCCCATGTTCAGTATTAGGTAGGGAAATTATTTCTATTTTTGCTCCTAATTTTTCAAGATCTCTTAATTTCTGCTCAATTAAGTTTTTTATGCGTATATCTAGTCCATCAGAAAAATATTCTTTAGGCATTCCAACCCTGAGTTCTTTAATGTCTTTCTTAAGGTAACTCTCATAATCATCAACTTTCTCACTTAGAGTAGTCCCATCCTTAGGATCATTACCAGCAGTAATTGAAAGAATTAGTGCGGATTCCTCGACGTTTTTAGTAAAATGGCCTATGCTGTCAAGAGAAGATGCCATTGATATTACTCCATACCGGGAAACTCTTCCATAAGTTGGCTTAAGTCCAACTACATTACAAAAACTTGCTGGAAGCCTAATTGATCCTCCAGTATCAGTTCCCATGGATGCAAAACACAAATTTTTCGCAACAGAAACTGCCGATCCAGAGCTTGATCCTCCTGGCACATATCCTTCCAGGTAAGGGTTTTCCGTAGGGCCGAAATCTGAATTTTCGCCACTTGATCCGTGCGCCCACGCATCACAATTAGTCTTCCCAATTATTATTGCTCCTGATTCTTCAAGTTTTTCTACAGCTGGTGCACTGTATTGAGGAATGTAGTTATTTAAAACTTTTGATGCAGCCGTTGTTTTAATACCTTTGGTAAGATAAATATCTTTTAAGGAAATTGGCACTCCTAAAAGTGGAAGTTCTATGCCTTCATTTATTTTTTTATCAGCTTCTTTAGCTTTCGAGATAGCTTCATCTTCGCAAATGGTTATAAAAGCGTTCAGTTTGTCGTCTTTTATGTCGTTAATACAATCTTTTACAACCTGCTCAGAGGAAAATTGTTTTTTTTTAAAACCCTTTCTGAGGTCTTTTATAGAATAAGCGGAATAATTCATAAAACTTTTTTCACTTTAAACAACCCGTTGTGCTTACTTTTGGTATTGGATAAAGCTTCTTCTTGAGAAAGCGAAGGAGAAGTTTTGTCTTCGCGGGTTACGTTTTCAAGGTCTGTAATTTGACTTGTTATTTCTACGTTTTTTGTATCTACAGAGTTCAATTGATTTACATAATTTAGGATTTCAGAAAGCTGCTTCTCAAACTTTTTTCCTTCTTCGTCAGAGATGTGAAGGTTTGCCAGTTTGGCTATGTGTTTAATATTTATTTTCATATCACAAGTTTTGTTTACCCCTCGAAGCTATAGCGATGTGGGGCAATATGTTTTATATCAATTTTCATAACTCAATTATAGGTTCCTGAAGTCATGTTGACAAGTAGACAAACTTGACTCTCGGCCCATAGTTGCAATATAATACAAGTCATGAGAACTGGAGAGCACGCAGAGGATGAAGCAAGAAGAAATAATCCTGCTTTAGATGAGGCGCTTAAAAAAGCTGAAAATTATGCTGCAAAATATATTGATCCGCAAATTGGTTTTTTTAAAGTTCTTGAGGCTGAAATAACTGAAATGCCCATCGCGAAACGATTTAAAAAAGATAAAAAACCGGATCATTCAACTGATCCAAGTCCAGGGATAGTGCATCCAAGTTTTGCTAATTTAAGCGAAGCTGAATATAAAAGAGCTCAGTTAATGAGCGATCTAATAAGAGTCTCAAGCCTAGCACTTAGCTTAGGTCATCTCGTAAAAGGACTGGTTATGGACATCGAAGCGACGAAGCAAGAGTAATTTTTTAACTCACTATTTTTCTTAGGATTGTTTCTTTTGCTTTTTTGGATAGGGAGTCGTCGAGTTTTTCAAGCTTTATCTTCTTTTTATACTTTCGTACAAGAGCTTTTTCTATAAGAAAATCTGCAATTTCTGGATTTTTAGGAAGGATTGGGCCATGAAGGTAAGTTCCAATAGAATTTTTGTAAATTGCTCCCTCTGTTTTATCGATTCCATTATTTCCAAAACCTTCCATAACATGCCCAAAAGGTTTTAATCTTTCTCCAAGATAAGTTCTTCCTCCATGATTCTCAAATCCAACAATTACATTTCCATCCGAATTTTTAATTGCAATATTTCCAATTAACCGTTTTTTTCCTTCTCCAGGGTTTTCAGTAAACAAATCAAGAATTCCAAGCCCTTTTATTTTGCTTCGATTTGCTTCTTTGTAATATTTTCCTAAAAACTGGTAAGCCCCGCAAACATAAAGCCCAGGAATGCCATTTTCTACTTTTTCTCTAAGCAGTTTTATTTTTTCCTTTGAAAAATCGCTTGATACAATCTTTTGCTGTAAATCCTGCGCTCCTCCCATAAAAATAATATCTAGATCATTTAATAGTTTGGAATCAAAATCTTGATTAAGATTTAAAACTTCTGCTTTTATTCCTCTCCATTCACATCTTTTTGTAAGAACAATTATATTTCCTCTGTCTCCATAAGTACTCATAAGTCCCGGATACAGCCAACCGATGGTAAGTGAATATTGACGATTGACGATTGACGATTGATTATTTTTCATAAAATCTTTTTTCCAATAAGTATTTTTCTAAGATCAAGCATAGCTGAGTAGGTTGGTAATATATATAGAATATCGCTTGAGGCCAACAAGGCTGTTTCTTTCGTGGTAGCATCACTTAGTGCTTCGTAGGTAATAAAATCGCTTATGCCAGCATATTTAAGCCTTAGGGCCATATCATAAACTCTGTCTCCCGCGACGCTGATTTTTTTAAAGTTTTTTAAATTGTTTTCAAAATCTACATCCCATATCCACGAAACATCTCTTCCATCAGGAATTCTGTCATTTAATACTAGGAAAATATGTTTCGCTTTTAATTCATTTACTGCATTAAGTGATTGATTAAAACTTGCGGGATTTTTAGATAAAAAAATTTGTATTTTTTTGTTTTTATATTCAACAATTTCTTGTCTTCCAAAGGCAGGGTGAAAACTTTTCAAAGCTCTAATTATCTGTTCGTTAGAAATCCCTAAAGATTTTGAAGTTAAAACTGCGGCATGAAGATTATATTTATTATAAAGTCCAGGTAGGGGACAGAAACTAAAAAAATTTATATCTAGTAATGGCCTTTTGAGTCCGCATTTTGGACATATCCAATCTCCAAGATGTGAAAAGGCTATGCTTTTATACTCTAGATTCGCTGAGCATTTAGAGCAGTAAATTGAATCAGAAGCATGTTCTGGTGCGTTTTTTTTGATAGTTTTTACGCCAAAGTACAAAGTTTCATTTTTTACATTTTCTCCTAAATAGGCAATTTTGGGATCATCTGCGTTAAGAATTAATTTTGTTTTTTTAGGTAATTTTAAAAACGCATTTCTCCATTTTTCGGAAATAGTATTTACTTCCCCATATCTATCTAGCTGATCTCTAAATAAATTTAGACAAACTATAAAATCTGGACTGATAGTTTCTAAAATAATAGGAAGATTATTCTCATCTATCTCAAAAACTGCGAAATCATAATTCAATTTTCCCAAGATGTTGTAGTTTTTAATAATCGAAGAAGCAATCCCATTTATAAGATTTGCTCCGGAATTATTTTGGAATACCCTACTACCGTTTGCTTCAAGTATTGTTTGAAGAAATTTTCCTGTAGTAGTCTTACCATTTGTGCCTGCAACAAAAATAATCTTAAATTTTCTTTTTACAACAGCGTCTTTTAAAAAATTTCTATTAATGCCAAGAGCAACGTGACCCGGCCAGGTAGAACCTGATCCTAGATTTACTAAGTTACTTAAAAAAATAAATATTTTGCCAAAAAGTATCAGAAACAGATTCATACAGTGATTATACTAGTATCTGGTGGAAATTACATTGAGCGGAGAATTTTTATTCTTTCTTCAATTTTGGGATGAGTATTGAAAAGATTGGCAAACCAATTCCCTGATATCTTTCCTTTAAAAGGATTTGCAATGTATAAATGAGCTGTTGCGTTGTTTGCAACTTCAAGAGGTTCTTTATCTTTGGCTATTTTCTCAAGAGCGGAAGCTAATCCTTCCGGGTAGCGAGTTAACAGGGCTCCAGAAGCATCTGCAAGGAATTCTCGCTTGCGGGATACAGCAAGCTGGATAAGCGTTGCGATAATCGGGGAAAGTATTGCAAGTACAATGCCAATAATTAAAAAAATTCCCTGAGTATTATTTCCTCCCCTATCATCTCTCCTGTCCCCGCCAAACCAAAGACTTCTCATAAAAAAATCGGCTAAAAGAGCTACTAGACCCACTAAGACAACAACAACAGCCATAAGTCTTATATCAAAATTTTTGATATGAGACAGTTCGTGCGCAATAACTCCTTCTAGTTCAGTTTTACTTAGTTTTTGCAAAATACCCGTAGTTGCGCAAATGACAGCATGGTTGGGATCACGACCGGTTGCAAACGCATTTGGAGCCGAGTCATTGATAACATAAACTTTTGGCATCGGCACTCCAGCTCCTATGCAAAGGTTTTCTACTATTCTAAATAGCTCTGGGTAATCGCTCTTTTTAATTTGCTTTGCATTTGACATTCCAAGAATAATTTTATCGGAATAATAATAGCTTGCAAAACTCATTGCTCCCGAAATTACAAGCGCTAGTCCAACAAACGATAGTCCATATCCCGAGGCATTGCCATACACATACATTAGTGTTGTTATAAACACAATAAATAAGCTTATAATAACCCATGTCTTTAATTTATTTGAGTTTATCTGTGAATAGATATTCATATTAAAAAACAACTAACCTTACAGACACTAAGCAATAGAATCTTTAAATTCAAAAATATTTGTTAATTTGCTTATGGCTTTTAAGTTAGAATTTTACCTCTACTGGTTTTTTCTCTTTTTCCTCTACTTCAAAAAATTCTTCTTCTTTAAAACCGAATCCCCGGCCAATCGCTCCGCTTGGAAATTTGGCAAGAGTTGCGTTATAGTCTCTAACATTTGTGTTATAAAATTGTCTTGCATAGGCAATTTTTGCCTCTATGTCAGAAAGTTCTTCCTGTAGTTTTAAGAAATTTTGAGAAGCTTTAAGGTCTGGATAGTTTTCAGAAACTGCAAATAAGCTTTTCAAAGCGTCAGTAAGCATATTATCTGATTTAGCCTTATCATGCGGAGTAGTTGCATTCATAAGAGAAGTACGTGCTTCTGTTACATTCTCTAACAATTCTTTTTCGTGTTTTGCATACCCCTTGACTGATTCAACAAGATTTGGAACCAGATCAACACGTCTTTTAAGCTGAACGTCAATTCCCGAGAAGGCTTCTTTTATCCGAACTTTTCCAGTTGCAAGGCTGTTGTAAGTAGACCAAGTAAATAAAATTATAGCAATAACAAAACCTACTATAATTACTGTAGTTATATCCATTTATAGTTCACCTCCTTTTACCCATTCCATAAATTTATTATACCCTAACGAATTTAATATGTCACCCTTTTGAGCCCATCCTCTTCTCGCCATCGCAACCCCATATTTCATATTCTCCATTTGATAAGAAGCATGACTATCTGTATTTATGATCATTTTTACCTTTTGACTAACAGCCTGTCTTATTATTTGATCCGATAAGTCAAGTCTCGTAGGCCACGCATTGATCTCGAGCGCCTTATTATTCTCTTTACAAAATTTAAATACTTTTTCCCAGTCCAAATCGTACCCAGGACGCTCATTCAAGAGTCTTCCTGTGGGATGCGCAAGAACTTTTGCTTTTGGATGAGAAAGACCTTTTATAACACGATGTGTCATTTTAGTTTTATCCATAGAAAAAACACTGTGAATTGAAACAATTGCAAAATCTAAAAGATTTAAAGATCTATCATCCATTGCTAACTCTCCGCTGGGTAAAATGTCAATTTCGAGTAGTTTTAATACTCGAATACTTTTGTTACCAGATAATATGTGATCAATTTGATCGTTCCTAGCTTTAATCAAATTATACATTTGATCTTTTGTATGCTTAGAGATGCTTGGATTGTGTTCTGAGAAGCCAATATGGGAATATTTCAATAATATTGCTTTTTTTATCATTTCATCTATGGTATTATTTCCCAAATCGTGACTTGGCTCAATTGGAAAATTTGAATGCAAATGAAAGTCTCCATTTATGTCCGAAACTTCTACAAGTTTTGGTAACTTATTTTTTATCGAAAGTTCGACCTCTCCTGTATTTTCCCTAATTTCTGGCGGTACCCATTCTAGGCCTAGAGTTTTGTAAAAACTTTCTTCTGAAGAATATTGTAGAATTTTTGAATTTTTCATTTTAAGATTCTTTATTCCTTTTTCAGAAAGCGATAATCCTTTCCTTAATGCTAATTCTCGAAGTGCAATGTTATGATTCTTACTTCCTGTAAAATGTTGAAGGAGAGATCCAAAAGCATTTGGTGGTTGAACCATAAGATCTATTTGTCTTCCGCCAGAAACAAGAATGGACGCCGAGATAGATCCTTTTTCTATTATTCTGTCAATGTATGGGTATGATATAAAATGTTCTATTATTTTTTCAGGATTATTTGAAGCTACAGCGATATCAATATCTCCGATAGTTGGCACCATTCGCCTAAGACTGCCAAGAGTGCGGGCATCAACCATATGCTCAGATTTGCGTAGATACGTCAAAATCTTGTCGGAAATCTCTGCAGCAAACGGTAAAACCATTCTCGTCGTCTTACCTTTGCCTTCTCTAAATTCTTCAATAGCACGTAAAATGTCTTTTTGAGACTTTTCTCCAAATCCTTCAAGGGAAGCAATCTTATTCTTTATTGCAATTTTCTTAAGATCCTTAATTACAGTTTTTGGGTTTGTTAACTTAAATTCCTTAACCAACCTATAGGATTTTTTAGGACCAAAAGACGGAATTTCTATTAAAACAAAAACAGACTCAGGAATTCCCTTAAGTGCCCAGTCAAAATACTTAACATTACCAGTCGCAAATAACTCTTCAAGATGACCTCTAATCGATACTCCGATACCTGGAATATCCTGAAGCTTACCATCCTTATAATAGTCTAAAAGCTCAATTGAATTATTAAGAATTGAATCTGCTGCTTTTTGGTAAGCAATAATTTGGAAGCGGAATTTTGCTTCGTCTTTAATTGTATAAGCTGTAGCTACATTGCGAAGTAATTTAGAGATTTGTTCGTTGCTCATTCAAGGAAATAATATCAGAGGATTGACTATAATTCAATTATTTGTTAGGATAAGGCGAATTGAGCGCCGAAAGGCGTCTCTTTGGGCTCGTAGTGAAGAGGCCTATCACGTCTCCCTGTCACGGAGAAGATCGCCGGTTCGAATCCGGTCGAGCCCGCACAAGTTTCTGCCCAAACCTCAAAATCTTCTGCCCGGGAAGGAGGGTATATGCCAAAAAATAAAAAATCAATCGTAAAAAAAGAAGTTAAAAAAAAGAATTTTTTCTCTCAGATCAAATGGGACGAATCATACGTTAGTTTGCTAATTGGATTTGTTGTAGTTGTAGCAATTGCTGTTTTAGGAATATTTTTTGTAAAATCTCAGAAAATTGGCGATATTAGCTCAGTACAGCTCGATCCTAATATTAAAATTCAGGAAGAAAAAAATGCAAATAAAGAAAACTCTCAAAAAACATACGTAGTAAAAGCAGGAGACAATCTTTGGAGCATATCTGAAAATTTTTATAAATCAGGTTACAATTGGGTTGACATAGCTAAAGCGAACAATCTTAAAAATCCGGGAGTTATTTCTGCAGGAAACAAGCTTGTAATTCCAAATGTACAAGCAAAAATCATAACCAGCAAGCCGATGGTTCAAAGTATCGATGTAGGGAAATCAATTGCAGGAAATTCTTATAAAATCGAGAAGGGCGATAGTCTATGGAATATATCGGTAAGAGCATATGGCGATGGTTATTCCTGGACAAAAATAGCAAAGGCAAATAATCTATCTAGGCCAGACTTAATATTTTCCGGAAACGTTATAAAGATCCCGCGGTAGTTTGATATAATCAGAACTATCGCGGTGGTAGTTCAGCGGTAGAATGTTTCCTTCCCAAGGAGAAGGTCGCCGGTTCGAATCCGGTCCACCGCTCAGAACAAATAACGAAGAGGCATAAGTTAATTACATTATGGTAAAAGTATCTGTTGAGAGAGATGGATTGCCTCAATCAATAATTGAAAGCAATACTAAAGCTAGGAAAGGAAGCTCTGAATTTGGTGAAGAAAGAGCGGTAAGAGGAGTGGGCTATATGCAGGAAGAGATTGATGCGTTATGGGAAGTAGAAGATCTTTTTGCTAGGTCTTTGTTTACTCTTGCCGAAGCTCAAATTGGAATAGGGATAGTTTTTACCAGAGATGCTATGTCTGCCCGTCCAAACGGACAGTCAAATTTTAGACTAGAAATTATAACCGACAATGATCCTTGGGCTTCTTATAGAGATCGTGCCCACACTACAACAATTGGACTTGGTTCTCTGAACGATAAAAAGGTTAAACTCCCTTTTGATATCCATGAATCATATAGAAGCAACAGAAATTTTAACCCAATAATTAATGAGAAAGTTATTCCTTTTTTAATCGATTTTTTTAACGGTTCCGGATTTACTGTAATACAGAGAGATGAATTATTTGTTCCAGATAATATATTTTCACAACATCAAGAAGAAGACCCAAATCTAAGATCAAAAGTAGTTTCTTCAGAAAAATAAGCTAATATTCCCCATTGACGAGTTTTTTTGGATTTGATAATATAAATCGTGCCCCTATCAAAGAATAATAAATCAACTAGCCTCAGAACTAAGTATATTTTTGTATCGGGTGGCGTAATCTCCGGCATTGGAAAAGGAACTACAGTTGCTTCTATAGCATTTCTTCTTAAGCAAGCTGGATACAGAGTTGCTCCAATTAAATTCGAAAACTACCTAAACGTAGACGCCGGCACGATAAATCCTATTGAGCACGGCGACCCATTTCTATGCGAAGACGGAACAGAAACAGATATGGACATAGGAAGTTACGAAAAGTTTTTGCATGAAGATATGGGAAGAGATAATTTTGTAACAATGGGACTAATATATAAAACTGTAATCGATAAGGAACGAAGATTTGAATATAGCGGTGAAGATGTTGAGGCAATACCATATATAACAGATGAAATTTTAAAAAGATTAGATGATCTTGTAAAAGCCAAGAATGCACAAATAGTAATAGTAGAACTTGGAGGAACGGCAGGGGAGTACCAAAATGTTTTATATTACGAAGCTTCAAGAATTCTTACTCTCAAAAAACCCGGAGATGTAGTTCATATTCATGTAAGCTACGTTCCAACACCGAATCATTTGGGAGAACCAAAAACAAAACCAACACAGCTTTCGGTAAAAATGTTAAATTCTATGGGAATCCAGCCGGATTTTATAGTTACAAGGTCAGAAAAGCTTTTAGACCAGAGACGTAAAGACAGATTTGCACTTTTTTGCAATATGCAAAGAGAAGATGTTATATCAAGCCCAGATCTTGAGTCAATTTACGAAATTCCAATGGTTTTAAATTCACAAGGATTAGACCAAAAAATACTTCTAAAGCTGGGACTTAAGGTTAAAAAACCAAACTTAAAAGCATGGGAGGATTTATTAAAAAATATTAAAAGTTCTAAAAAGAAAACATTAGAAATTGCAATTGTAGGAAAGTATTTTGGAACAGGGGACTATCAATTAAAAGATTCTTATGCGGCGTTATTTGATGCGATTGACCATGCTTCGTGGAAAGTAGGAGTAGGCATTAAAACAAAATGGATAGACGCAGAAAGGATCGAGAAAGAAGGAATTGAAATTATTGGAAAACCAGATGGAATAATAGTTCCAATTGGCTGGGGAGAAAGAGGAGCCGAGGGAATGATTTTAGCTGCAAGTTTTGCGAGAAAAAATAAAATTCCCTATTTAGGATTATGTTTTGGAATGCAGCTTGCCGTAATTGCCTACGCAAGAGATATGCTGGGCTTTAAAAATGCAAATACCACAGAGAACGATCCGCATGCGAAACACCCTGTGATACATCTTATGCCAAAACAAAAAGAATTTATGGACAATAGATCTTATGGCGGAACCATGAGGCTTGGAGAGTGGAAGGCGATAGTAAAAAAAGGTACAATTGCCTACGCAATTTATAATAAATATAATGGATTCATAGATAAATCTAAAGGTTTAACTTCGGAAAGACACAGACACAGATATGAATTTAATGACAAATACACTAAAGATTTTGAAAAAAAGGGTTTAGTTATTAGCGCCCGGTCAGTTGTTGAAAATCTTGCAGAGATTATTGAGCTTCCAAAGGAAGTACATCCATTTTATCTTGCAACTCAGGGTCATCCCGAATATAAAAGCAGACCCTTAACCCCTCATCCAATTTTCCTAAGCTTTATTGAAGCTTGCGCAAATAAGTAATTTTAAGATATAATGTCTTCTTATGAAACCTATAAATTTTGTACCGGGAGATATTATATCGGTCCATCAAATAATTAAAGAAGATTCAAAAACAAGAATTCAGGTATTCGAGGGAACAGTATTAGGAATAAAAGGCAGAGGGGAAAATAAAAGCTTTACTGTTAGAAAAGTTGTTTCAAATGTTGCAGTTGAGCGAATTTGGCCTGTAGAATCTCCAAGTATTCAAAAAATTGATTTAAAGGCGAAATCAAAGAAAAAAGTCAGAAGAGCAAAGCTTTACTACCTTCGAAAATCAGTTAAGTGAAAGTATCAAATCCAATTGCAAGAATTGGTGAGGATGCAGCTGCAAATTTCCTTCTAAAAAAAGGCTACAAAATAATAGAAAGAAATTTTAGAAAAGGATACGGAGAAATAGATATTATTGCTCTAAAAAACGGCATATTAATTTTTGTCGAGGTTAAAACAAGAAGTACAGACAGTTTTGGAACACCCTTTGAATCTATAACGTCCTGGAAGTTAAAATCTTTAGTAAAAACTGCTCTATTCTATAAAAACCTTCATCCAAGCCTACCTCAGTCATTGAGAATAGACGCTGTTTCTGTAAGATTATCAAACAATAACAATGTTGAGGAAATAGAGATTTTGGAAAATATAAGCGGTTTTTAACTATTCTTTATTTCACGTATTTTGTCTCTTAGTAATACTGCAGTTTCAAAATCCAACTCTGAGGCGGCTTTCTTCATTTCTATGCCTAATTTCTTGATTAATACATCTTTTTCATCAGGCAATAAAACTTCTTTTTCATTTAAGTAGAGCAGTGAAGCAATAGTTTTTTCTTTTTCTTCTTCTTTTGTTACAAGTTTTTCTCTTATTTCTTTTTGTATTCCTTTTGGTGTAATTTTATGCTTTTTGTTGTAAGAGACTTGAATTGATCTTCTTCTTTCAACCTCATCTATGGCTCCTTTCATTGAGCCTGTTATATTGTCTGCATATAAAATTACCTGTGAGTCAATGTGTCTTGCGGCTCGTCCCATTGTCTGGACAAGAGAAGTTTTGCTTCGCAAAAAGCCTTCTTTATCTGCATCAAGAATGGCAACTAACGAAACTTCGGGCAAGTCTAATCCTTCTCTTAGCAAATTAATTCCAACAATTACGTCATATTCTCCCAATCTTAATTTGTCTAGAACATCTTGTCTTTCCAGAGTAGCTATGTCTGAATGAAGGTAAGACACTTTGACTCCTTTCTCTTCAAGATAAGCAGAGAGATCCTCAGCCATTCTTTTTGTTAGCGTTGTAACAAGAACTCTTTCTTTCTTAAGAGCTCTTTTTGTAATTTCTTTTAAGAGATCATCTATCTGATTTTTTGTTGGTCTAACTTCTATCTTAGGATCGAGCAGTCCTGTTGGTCTGATTAGCTGTTGCGAAACTCCGTTTTTATTCTCTTTGGCAAGAGACAATTCATAATCGTTCGGGGTTGCGCTTACATAAATTAACTGAGAAACTTTTGACATAAACTCAGTATATTTTAGAGGCCTGTTGTCAAGTGCTGAAGGAAGTCTAAATCCATAATCTACTAATACTTCTTTCCTTGCCTGATCTCCATTATACATTCCTCTTACTTGCGAAAGAGTAATGTGGGACTCATCTACGACACATAACCAATTATTGCCCGCTGATTCTTTAAAATAATCGAGAAGAGAATATGGAGCTTCTCCGGGCATTCTTCCGTCGAAATATCTTGAATAATTTTCTATTCCGTTTACATAACCAACCTCTTTAATCATTTGAAGATCAAAGTTTATTCTCTGCGATAATCTATGTGCCTCAAGTAATCTATTATTTTTCTTAAGCTCAGTAACTCTTAGACTTAGATCTTTTCTGATTTGTTTAAAAACATCATCATAAGTTCTGGGATCTGTCATGTAATGCTTTGCCGGATAAATTACTGTCCCAGGAGCCGACATAATTTTATTTCCGGTTAAAGGATTAAACTCTATTAAATCCTTAAGAATATTATTTTCTATTTCTATTCTTACTCCAAAATCCGAATATGCAGGAAAAACGTCTATGGAATCACCTCTTGCCCTATATGTTCCTCTTTTAAATCCGTACTCATCTCTGTCGTATTGAAGATCGGAAAGCCTTAAGAGAATACTTTTTCTGTCAATCTTCATTCCTTTCTTGAGCTTTAAAACAAATTTTCCATATTCAATGGGTGATCCCAAGTTATATATGCAAGAAACAGAAGCCACAACTATAACGTCTTTTCTGGTTAAAAGATTTGCGGTTGCTGATAGTCTTAATTTATCTATTTCTTCGTTAATTTCTGTCTCTTTTTCTATATAAGTATCAGTTTGAGGAATGTAGGCTTCCGGCTGATAATAATCATAATACGAAACAAAATAACAAACTGCGTTGTCTGGAAAAAAATCTCTAAATTCCTGGTAAAGCTGAGCTGCAAGTGTTTTGTTATGAGATATAACAAGAGTAGGTCTTTGAATTTTTTCTATTACGTTTGCAAGCGTAAAAGTCTTTCCGCTTCCGGTTACCCCAAGGAGAACTTGATTTCTCATATTATCAAGAACGTTTTTTGTTAAGTTATTAATTGCCTGTGGCTGATCTCCTGTCGGTTTAAAATTAGATACTAATTTAAATTTCATAATATTGAATATTCTACCACAACTTATTAATTCTGAGACAGTTTGCGCTTATTTGTCATATTGCATTGTTCCATTTTTTTTCGTATAAAATACTAGTACCTCTAAATCAGCAAATGCTGACCTAAGTTAAATATTTATGGCCGGAGTACTTTATAAAAGAGAAAGAGAACTTTTAGAATACCTTTCGCAGTTTCAAGCGCAATATGGTTATTCTCCTACATTAGCAGAACTGGCTAAGGCTACTAATCACCGTAGCAAATCTACTGTTCACGCGCTTATAAGATCAATGGTAGAGAAGGGATTTATACAAAAAGTGGAAGGAAATACTCGTGTGCTCAAGATTATTGAGGACAAGGTAAGGTTGTCGTTTAGAGGCATTCAGCCGTCAATGGAAGTCCCTCTAATGGGTTATATCGCAGCAGGACAGCCTCTAGAGCCACATTCAGACCCAAATGCCACGTTTCAGATATCTGCTTCTATGGTTTCAGGGAAACAGGCATCTTATATTCTTCAGGTAAGAGGAAACTCGCTAATCGAGGATGGAATTTTAGACGGTGACTACGTTGTAATAGAAAAAGTTGTGGATGTTTCAAATGGAGATATTGTAGTAGCAATCGTGGACGACAACTTAGCAACTCTTAAAAAATATTATAAAGAAAATGGAAAGGTAGTTCTAAAGCCTGCAAATTCAGAAATGCAACCAATTTATCCTAATTCACTAACGCTTCAGGGAAAAGTTGTCGGGGTAATCAGAAAATTTTAGCTTTTTTCAAGATAAAATAACCTTCATTGTATGGGGACATTATATATCATATCAACACCAATCGGAAACTTACAGGATATTGGAATAAGAGCAATTAAAATTTTAATAGAAACTGAAGTAATCGCTTGCGAAGACACGAGAAAGACTGGAATGCTTCTTAAAACAGCGAGGGAATATTATTCTAAAATTTTTTCTAATGATATTTTTGAAAAGAATAAATTGATTTCTTATTACGAACAGAATGAAGAAAGAAGAATATTCGAAATTATTAATTTATTAAAAAATGGAACCAGTGTTGTATTGGTTTCCGATTCCGGAACTCCTGCAATTTCCGATCCGGGATTTAAGCTTATTAGGGAGTGCGCAAAGGATAATATTAAAATCGAATCAATTCCAGGTCCATCATCTGTAATATCCTCTCTTGTTGTATCAGGTCTTCCTACAGATAAGTTCTTATTTGCTGGTTTTCTTCCCAAAAAACCAGGGAATAGGCAGAAATATCTTGAAAAACTTAAAAAATCTAAAGATGAACTTAAAGAAACTTTAATAATTTTTGAAGCACCTCATAGAATCCTCAAGACCATGTCCGAAGTAAAAGATATTTTCGGAGATATAGATGCGGTAATTACGAGAGAACTAACTAAGGTTTTTGAAGAGATAAAGCGTGACAAACTTTCGAATTTAATTAACTATTATAGTACAAAAACCCCAAAAGGCGAGTTCGTATTGCTTTTATAAAGCTATTTACTTAGCTCTTCTTTAAAGTAATCGACCCAGGGAATAAGACTTGGATCCTGTCCATAAGCAATTGCCCAGTAGAATGTAAGGTAACCACCGTATGAAAGTGCATATAGCATTTGCTCTAATCGAGAATTTCCTTGAATTTCAACTTCAAAAACCTCAATATTATTTCTATTTACAACATCAATTGTTAAATTAAGCCGTTTTTGAACAGCGGGGGAGTACAAAGAGGATTTTAAGAATAAAAATTTTAGGATTCTCTCTTTAGGATGATTAAGACCTTCCATAAGATGGTGGTTTAATTCTGGAAGAAGAGAGTATGTAGAAAAATTCTTTGCGGTCTCATTGGTTTGATTTCTCAAAACATGCGCGTTTCCGCTTAAGTGTTCTGATGCAACAATTACTAAAACTTTTTCGATGAATTCATTAGTATGTTTCTTTGCTAATTCCTCTATCTCTAAACTTGAATCTTCGAGGAATTTAATAGCGCTACTTACTTCCGTATCTGAAAGCGGAATTAAGCCTAATTTTGCTAATATTCCCATATGTCCAAAAATCATATACCCTTGCCCAAGCCTTGGTTGCCCGGCAGGATTGAATTTTGCATTGAATATGTATGCGGGTATGTTGTGTTTTTTTACAAATTCTCCAAGACTAGAACCATTTGCTACTGCAGTTATTTTTGTCTTCCTTTCAAGAGCCGATTCAGCGCAATTTAAAATTTCTTCAGTTGATCCGGAATAACTTGAAAGTAGAACAAGTGTATTTTCGTTTACATAGGCAGGTAATTCATAACCATTCACTAGTTCGAATGGGATCTGCAACTTATTGCTAAAGATAGACTTTATAATGAGAGCCGCATACGCTGACCCTCCCATTCCGCAGAGGACTATATTTTCAACATTCACATACTCTGGCGGAAAATTTAGCTTTTGTGTTTCTTCCCATGCTTGCCTACACTGCTTTGCAACATTTGCAACTGACGAGTAAGCATTAGATTTATCGATTTCTGCTATTTTATTTTTATCATTTAAGTCAATCATATTAACTACCAGTTGTATCCCAATTTTTATTTACGACTTCAAATTTATCAAGTTTTTTCTTAAAGACTTCTTTAATTTTTTCTAAATCTGTTTCGGTTTTTGCTTCAAATCTTAGAACCAATGTTGGGGTATTCGAGGACGCTCTAACTAACCCCCATCCGCCGTTAATGTACACTCTTGCACCATTTATATCTACTACTCTATGTCCTTCATCTTTAAACTCCTGAGTTAATTTTTCTACTACCTTATATTTGTCTTCGTCTGTTGTCTGAACCTGTATGGTTGGCGTTGATACATAGTAGGGGGTTAAGGCAATTATTTTAGAAAGCGGATCGCTTTGAGTAGATAAATATTCTAATACTTTTAAAGCCGCAAACATTGCATCGTCAAAACCATAAAAGTCATCTACAAAAAAAATGTGTCCGCTCATTTCTCCTGCCATTGCGGCTTTTTCTTCTGCAAGTTTTGCTTTAATATAAGAATGACCAGTTTTCCACATTATTGGAACACCGCCATTAGCTTTTATATCTTCGGGGAGTGCTTCTGATACTTTTACATCAAAAACTATTTTGGCTCCAGGGTGTTTTGTTAAAATAAGTCTCGAGAGTAAAATAATATATCTATCGGGCCAAATAATATTTCCCTTTTCATCAACAAGTCCCAGCCTGTCTCCGTCTCCATCAAATGCAAATCCAAAATCGCAGTTATTTTCTACAGTTTGGGTTCCTGTATCTTCCATCATTGCTGTTCCGTCCGGGTTTGGGGTGTAGTTTGGATAAGTCGGATCAACATTTGTAAAACGATCCACAACCTCGCATCCTACTTTTTTTAAAATTTCCGGGAAATAAAGTCCTGCGGTACCGTTACCTGTATTTACTAATATTTTAAATTTTTTTGTTATCTTGGCTCTTGAAACTAAATCATTCATGTATGGTTCAAAGATTTCTTGCTTTTTTACAGAACCCGTACCATCAATAAATTCCTCTTTTTGGATAATGCTATATACTTCCGAAAGCTCATCAGTTAATAATGTGTATGAAAGATCGGAGCCTAATTTTACGCCATTCCATCCTGCAGGATTATGAGATGCTGTTACTGTAAGAAGACCTTTAACTTTAAAATAATATTGCGCCCAGTAACTCATTGGAGTTGTTACAACACCAATATCTATAATATTTAATCCGCACTCAAGAAGTCCTTTTATTGCATTTTTATGAAAACTTTCCGAAGTTCCTCTGGCATCATGTCCTACAACAATATCATTTATGTCTCTTTTTTTAAGAAAAGTTCCAAAACCTCTGCCTATGTAGTACATTGAAGAATTGTTTAATTCATCATCTGCTTCGCGACCTCTAAGATCATATTCGCGAAACATTGTTCTCTTTAGAATAGGCATATTTTCTAATATTAAATATCAATAAGGAGAAAGTCAATGGCGGTTACAAGAGGAACAGGGAGAGCTCCTGTTTTTACAGACAAATCAATAGAATAAAGCTTATTATATAAAGTAATTAATTTCTCATTGTCAAAAAATGCTGCTTGTCTTTGTAATTTTTCTCTTTGCCAGGGCGCTATTTTTTGGATCTCTTCAATATTATTCGATCTATCAACAGATGTAACAGCTATAAGTGATCTAAGCTGACGCACCATCATGAATAGAATAATTTCAACAGGAGTATTTTCCAGTAGTTTATGAAAAATTATAATTATATTTTTTCCGTTACCAGTTTTAATGCTGTCTAGAAAATTAAAAATAAGTTTTGGTATTTTAAAAATATGTACCTGAGCTTTTGGGAGTAAATTTAGATTTTTTTGACTTATTTCTTTTTCTTCCCACAAAATAATATTAGATTTTTTTTCGTTATCAATTAGTACTGCTACTAACTGATCTAAATTCTTACCTGATTTGTTTTTAGAAAATAAATTTTCAATAGAAAGATTTTTTTCTTCATAAAATAAATTTCCGCCCGAAAAGAAATTTACAAGATCTTCTTTTGCAATGCTTTGACCTTCCAGGGAGGAAAGATTCTTAAATGCTTCTTTAATCTTAAAAAAATACTCTCTGGACTGACTAACGCTATCTCCATGAATAATGGTAATCATAAGGAATTTTTATACTCTTTAAAAAGTTTATTCGCAAGGGAACCTAAGTGCCTGCTTCTTGAACGGTGGGGAAGAAGTGCACCGGAAAAATTCTTAGGAATATGCAAAAGTTCGTGGATTAAAACTTTTTTTTTATTATCCTCATCGAGCTTGTCATAATGCTTTGACAATACTTCTATAACATATGCGGATTCAATAGATAATGCTCTTTGAAATATTTTTGGCATTGCCCAAATTCTTGCATAAGATCTGGATTTTGACCCGTTAGTTCTAAAACAAAAAATTCTCGAGGGTTTTATATAGGGAAATTTTAAAACTTTAAGTATTTCTAAAATATCGCGTCTTACATCTTTTGCTTCTTCCCATTCCATAAAAAAATTAGCTAGGTGTGTTTATCTGCAACGTAAGAAGCGCCATATGCTTCTGGTTTTGTCTTTGCTATATACCCATTGCCTGTTACCATTCCAACAACTTCCTTTATCATATCTCTTGTATCGCCATGTTCTCCAACATCTATATGAATTTCCAAATTATAATCTGGCATTTTACCATTTAAAGTTTTTTTTAGAAGGGGAACGAATGTAGAAGCAAAATTAATCGAAGTCATTGTTTCTGCATAAATTTTTTCTCTTAAACTATGGATATTAGATTCTGTAATTCTTTTCCAAAAATATTGCCCGCCAAAACCTTTCCTATGCACAAGTACAGCTGTTACCAGGCTTATATCCTTATTGTCTTTTTTGCCCGATTTTTCGTGAGAATCAGTTCCGATTACTAAACTATAAACTGCGTCAGGGTCCTCCTCCAAGAAATTCTTAATATGCTTTATTACTTCTTCAACTTTGGATTGTCCGTGAGTTATGCTTTGATAAAATCCATTCTTAACTGCTTTATTATCCATATTTTACGAACAATTATATCATTTATTTGGTAAATTAAAAATGAATAATTGACTTTGAGGCAATTTTCCTCTAAAATTACCTATAGTAATTGCAGTTGTTAATAAAAATTATATTTTTAGAATATGAATGAAAGACGTAGGGGCCCAAGACAAGAATCGATGGAGGCTTATTTTAGTACTTCTCGGTTACTAAATGCCTGGGAAAAAGAAATTGCAGGAACTAGGCAAAGACTAGATTCTCCAAATCTGGAAGATTTGGTAGGTGTAGTCAGAAGCTCTGGTCTTAGAGCAGAACTAGCAATCCGAAGAGACAGAAAATTTCTTGCCGACGACTTTGATAATTGGATTTTTCTGTGGTCAAATCTTAAATATGCAGGCTTAATTAAGGCATTGCATCTTCGTGTTAAAGGGGATGGAAGAATCTTAGTAGCTCGCCATATTGATCCTGTTCAACCTGAAGAGCATAGGGAAAGGTTCACGTTTGTTTTTTTAACAGAACCGAGGCCCTATAGGACTTCTGTCTCTGTACATAATCTTTCTAGCATTGTGTCAAGAAAAACATTAATGTCTTCTCTTGGACAACCCGATAAATTACCATATCTTCTAAAACCTAGAAAATTTTATACCAGCTAGAGAAAAGACTGCTTGTGAGCCGACTGGGATTCGAACCCAGAACCAAAAGCTTAAAAGGCTTTTGCTCTGCCGTTGAGCTATCGGCCCGCCCGAAACGCTTTTATTATAGCAAGCTAGAGATAACTTGACAAGATAATTTAAACTATATAGACTGAGAGTGATCTGTGAGAAAGGAGGTGAAAAATGACTGATATAGGAACAACCTTAGTTCTTTCTATAAATGCAGGTCTTGTAGCAATCGCAGCGTTCGTTCCGAAATTCATCCTAGGACTCATAATTCTTCTAATTGGTATAATTATAGCTTCAATATTAAAGCAAATAGTTCTTGAACTTTTTAAAGCTTTAAGAATTGAATCATTTCTTAAAAAATATGGAGTCCCAGAGGCAAAAGATGAATTTTCGTGGTCGGGCATTTTAGCAGAAATTGTAAGATGGTTTATTATAATTGTCTTCTTACTCCCAACAGCTGATATTTGGGGGTTACCAAAAGTCGACATTGTTTTAAGCCAAGTCCTTCTTTATTTGCCTAATGTCTTTGTTGCGGTAATAATAATCCTTGTTGGATTTGTTGTTTCAAGACTTGTACACGATGTGGTACTTGCTTCTACTAAAGAATTATCCAGAGAATCAACAAGAACTGTTGCATCTATTAGTAGATGGGCAATTAATATATTCGTGATCTTGGCCGCATTAAGCCAGCTTGGTGTTGCATCTGATCTTATAAGAATTCTGTTTACCGGTTTTGTTGCAATGCTTGCAATAGCCGGAGGAATTGCTTTTGGTCTTGGAGGTCAGAGTAGCGCAAAAGATGTAGTAGAGGGAATAAGACACAAGCTTAAATAGATTGTATTTAGGCTTGTTGTAGTTTATAATAAACGGCATAACCTGCCGCCATCGTCTAGTGGCCTAGGACATCTGGTTTTCAGCCAGAGAATCAGGGGTTCGAATCCCCTTGGCGGTACACATTTAATTCCTGAATCGATAATATTTGGTTAAGTCCTAGTTTTTAATAATGTTTTGATTTTTTGTTTCAAGACATTTATGCTTTCCAGATTATAAAGGGAATAGGTGAGTACTTCTTTTTTTGTTTTTTTTAAAACGACTTCTGCTTCTTTTAGTTTTTTTCTATCTACAAGATCTGTTTTTGTTATAAGAATAATTTCGGGCTTTTTAAGAAGGGCTTGGTTAAATTCTTTAAATTCGTTTCTAACAATTTCGTAGCTTTTTTTAGGATTTTCTATAGTTGCGTCTATGCAGTGGATTAATATTTCGGTTTTCTCGATATGCCTTAAGAATCCGGTTCCCAAACCCTTACCCCCTGACGCTCCTTCTATTAAGCCTGGAATATCTGCAATTGCGTAATTTTTAAACATTCCAATATTTGGCTCAAGAGTTGTAAAAGGGTAATCTCCGATTTTGGGATTAGCATTGGTTAAAACAGCAAGAAGACTGCTTTTCCCCGAATTTGGGAGTCCGATTAGCCCAATCTGGGCAATAATTCGAAGCTCTAAAAACAATTCTTTTTTTTCGCCTATTGTTCCTTTTTCGGCAAATTGGGGAGATTGATTTGTTGAGCTTTTAAATTCAGCATTTCCCCTTCCTCCCTTTCCGCCTTTTGCTATTAAAATACGGTCGTTTATATTTGCTATTTCGTAAACAGTATTATTTTCTGCATCTGTTACCTTCGTACCAAGAGGGACAAAAATTGTTTTATCTGGTGCATTTTTGCCATAGAGATTTTTATGTTTTCCCGGTATTCCATCTTCTGCGGTAATTTTTTTTTGGTACCTAAACTGACGAAGATCGGTAATATTATTTGAACCTTGAATATAAATATTCCCGCCGTTTCCTCCATTGCCGCCGTCCGGGCCACCCTTAAACTTTAAGGCGTTTCTTAAAAAAGTTGCAGCGCCATTTC
>JANWJT010000004.1 GCA_025451755.1 Candidatus Microgenomates bacterium | reverse complement strand
TGTCTATCATGACTTTAAGTGTAATTATATACTGAACCTGCCTTAAATGCAATATGTTCAGCTATTAGGTTTTCTTTTAGGCTTCTGCTTAGTGGTATATTTGAGGCTTGAGGCCAAACATCGTGGTTAAATTATAAAACTTCTCAAGAGGACGATACTTTCCTTTATGCTCGGGATTTAGAGTTATGCTTTGATACCAATAAATTGGGGTTGCTGGATCAAAAGGATAAACCTCACAAACTATATCTCCACTTACAATTTTATGCTCTCTAATAATCTCTTCTTCTCGGCCTCCTTTTTCTACTACGTGAAACTCTCCAGTTGGCATCTCTAGCTCTATTTGAGCTTTTTCAATTGAAACATTTCCAACTCTTGTAAGTCGCATTAACCATTTACCATTTGGTGATAAGAATTCAATATGATGGTTAAATTGCTGCATTTTGCCCGGATCAAAATTTTCAGTAAGCGAGCGTAGCTGAACAACCGAAGTCCCAAACCGCCTCAATTCCCGATTTAATACTGTAGCCTCCTGTAGCTTTCTTTCTCTTTCTTGCGTGCCCATTTTATATCTTTATTTCTATATTTACTCCAGTGTGGCGGAGCCAGATCTCGCTTCGCGAGACGTAGTTATATCTTGATCTCAATGTTAACACCGGCTGGTAGCTCCAAATGGGTTAATGAATCGATAGTTTTATCTGTTGGGGACATAATATCTATTAATCTTTTGTGGATTTTTATTTGGAAATGGTCTCTTGCGTCTTTATCGATAAATGGAGATTTATTAACTGCGTAAGTACTTTTTTTTGTAGGAAGAGGAATAGGACCTATGACCTTGGCTCCTGTTCTAATTGCAGTATCCAAGATCTGTTGGCAGCAAAGGTCAATAACCCTTGCATCATAACTTTTTAAACGTACTCTAATTCTTCCTTTTGGCATAAGATAAATTCAAAATTTAAAGTGCAACTTAAAATTTATTTATGAATTGTAGCATTTTCGAAGATTTATATCAAGCGGGGGGA
Source organism: Candidatus Microgenomates bacterium (assembly GCA_025451755.1). Lineage (GTDB taxonomy): Bacteria > Patescibacteriota > Microgenomatia > Levybacterales > UBA12049 > 2-01-FULL-38-21. Next base: position 13,122 of record JANWJT010000004.1, on the reverse strand, counting down.
AAATTGCTAAATTATTGAGGGTGTTTATTAGGCGAGTATTTTACTTATTACTCCGGCTCCTACAGTTTTTCCACCTTCTCGTACAGCAAACCTAAGTCCGTCTTCTAGGGCAACAGGTACAATAAGTTTTACTGTCATTTTAGTGCTATCTCCTGGCATAACCATTTCAACGCCTTTAGGAAGAGCAACTTCTGCAGTTACGTCGGTTGTTCTAATATAAAACTGTGGTCTGTAACCCGTAAAGAATGGTGTATGACGTCCGCCTTCTTCTTTTGTAAGAATATAAACTTCTGCTTCGAATTCTTTGTGAGGAGTGATGCTTCCTGGTTTTGCAACAACTTGTCCTCTTTCTACATCGTCTTTCTCAATACCTCTTAAAAGAAGTCCAACATTATCTCCTGCTTGTCCTTCATCGAGTTGTTTTCTAAACATTTCAACTCCTGTTACAACAGTTGATTTTGTTGCTTTTATTCCTACTATTTCTACTGTTTCATTTATTTTAACTTGCCCTCTTTCTACTCTTCCTGTTACGACTGTCCCTCTTCCTTTGATTGAGAAAACATCTTCAACAGGCATAAGGAATGGTTTGTCAATATCTCTTACTGGAGTTGGAATATCAGCATCGACTGCATCCATAAGAGCTAAGATTTGTTTTTCTGCTTCTGCGTCTCCATCAAGAGCTTTAAGAGCTGATCCTCTTATAACTGTGACTTTATCTCCCGGATATTTATATTTTGTAAGAAGTTCTCTTACTTCCATTTCAACAAGATCAAGCAACTCTGCATCCTGAACCATGTCGCATTTGTTAAGAAAAACTACAATTGTAGGAACTCCTACTTGGTATGCAAGAAGAATGTGCTCCCTGGTCTGAGGCATAGGACCATCAGCTGCAGAGACTACCAAAATGGCACCGTCCATTTGAGCAGCACCTGTAATCATGTTCTTAATGTAATCTGCGTGTCCTGGAGCATCTATGTGGGCATAATGTCTTTTTGCTGTTTCGTATTCGATGTGGCTAATGTTGATTGTAACTCCTCTTGATTTTTCTTCTGGAGCATTATCGATATCTTCGTATTTCTTAGCAGTTGCCCCACCTGATTTTGACAAAACAGTTGTAATAGCTGCAGTAAGTGTAGTTTTGCCATGATCTACGTGGCCAATAGTTCCAACGTTTACATGTGGTTTTGTTCTTTCGAATTTTTTTGCTTCTGCCATAATTTTTACAAGAAAAAAATACACCTTAAAAGATTTAAGGCTAAAAGTAATAATACAGCATTTTCCAAAAAAGGTCAAGGGGGAAATTTTAAGACGAGAGATGCAGTCTGTCGTGAGAAATTGGAGCTGCTCCTGGCATTATTGCCATATATAACGCAAAATTCCCATCGGTTCTACTCCTATGAAATGTGTCCGGAGGAATAACAAAGGAAGTATTAATTTCTGTAAGTTCATCCATGGTAGATCCATCGTCTCCTGAATATAAAAGCATTTTGCCTCTTAATAATTCGTAGTGTTCCTCTGTTCTTAAATCCTCATGAAAATGTTTGTGCCTTGAAGTTTCTTTATTTGGTCCTAAGAATGCGATAAAAACCCAGTCATCACCAATAGTATTTTCATAAAGATACTGTGCCTGAGAATCTGGATGAGGCAATGCTGGAAAAGTTAATTCTATTTCTTGTCCTCTTGGAAGAATGCCTCTGTCATAAAGACGCTCGTGAATAATTCTATAGAAATCTGGCACTAATATCGAAAGCTCTTCGGACGTAATTCCCTTATTTTCACGACCATCCGGACTTATCCCTTGCTCAATTCTTGCTCCTGACATAAAAGGGTATTATATAAAATTCTTATGGATAATTTCAAACTCTACTATTGAGCAGCAACTCTTCCGGTAAATGTAGACTTAGCAAGCATTTGTTCTACGATGTTTCTTGGAACTTCTTCATAATGCGACGGCTCCATGTAATAAGAAGCGCGTCCTTGGGACATAGAGCGAAGAGTCGTTGCATAGCCAGAAAGTTCTTCTAAAGGTACCATTGCTAAAATAATTGTAGCACGAGCTCTTTCTTCTGTCCCTAAAATTTGCGCTCTTTTTGCAGAAAGATCCCCAATAACATCCCCCATAAATTCCGATGGGGTTGTTACTTCAACTTTCATAATAGGTTCTAAGAGCGTGAGCCCTGCTTTTTTTGTTGCCGCCTGAAGTGCTTGAGAGGCAGCAATCTTAAATGCAATGTCGGAAGAATCAACATCGTGATAACTTCCATCGTAAACCGTAACCGACATATCAACCATAGGATAGCCTAATAAAACTCCGTTTTCCATAGATTCTTTTACACCTTTTTCGATCGAGCCAATAAATTCCGCAGGAATTGCTCCACCTTTTATTGCATTTATAAACTCATACCCCTCTCCTCTTGGTTTTGGCTCAAGACGCAAAAAACAATGACCGTATTGTCCGCGTCCTCCGGATTGTTTTATATATTTCCCCTCGGCTTGTGCCATTTGTGTTATTGTCTCCTTATATGCAACCTGAGGAGCTCCTACATTTGCCAAAACACCAAACTCTCTTTTCATTCTGTCAACCATAACTTCAAGCTGTAATTCTCCTATCCCAGAAATAATTGTTTGTCCTGTTTCATGGTTTGATTTAATTACAAATGTAGGATCTTCTTCGGATAATCTTTTTAGTGCAAAGCCTAATTTCTCTTGGTCCACTTTAGTTTTAGGTTCAATTGCCAAAGAAATAACAGGTTCTGGAAAAGAAATTTTTTCTAGAACAATTGGATTTTTCTCGTCACAAAGAGTATCTCCTGTTATTGTTTCTTTTAAACCTACTAGCGCAACTATTTCTCCAGACAGTCCCTCACTAATTTCCTCACGTGTATTTGCATGCATTAAAAGAATCCGGCCGACTCTTTCCGTTTTATTTTTTGTACTATTGTATATATAAGAACCCGACGCTATTTTTCCAGAATAAACCCTAAAGTAAGTAATTTTTCCTACATGAGGATCAATCTGAATTTTAAATGCAAGACCCGCGAAAGAATCATCGGGAGAAAGTTTTCTAACTTCTTCTTTTTCTGTTTTTGGGTTTATTCCTTTTACTTCTTTTAAATCCATAGGCGATGGGAGATAATCTATAACAGCATCCAAAAGTGGCTGAACTCCCTTGTGGCGAAGACTTGACCCTGCATAAATTGGGACAAGCTTATACGCCATAACTGCTGTTCTAAGAGCTGTTTTTAATTCTTCTTCTGTTGGCTCTTCTCCGCCTAAATATTTTTCTAAAAGCTTATCGTCTGTTTCGGCAATCTTTTCTATAAGTTTGTGGCGATATTCTTCAACTTGTTTTTTTAGATCCTCTGGAACTTCATCTGACACTTCATACTTTGCACCTAATTCGTCTGATCCCCAAACATAAGATTTTCTAGAGATAAGATCAACAATTCCTTTAAATGTATTTTCGGCCCCAATAGGCAAAACCATAATCGCAGGATTTGCGCCAAGTCTGTCTTCTATACTTTTTACAGTTGCTAAAAAATCTGCTCCAAGTTTGTCCATTTTGTTTATAAAGCAAATTCGGGGAACCTTATACTTATCTGCTTGTCTCCAAACAGTTTCGGATTGCGACTGAACTCCTTCTTCTGCATCTAATACCGTAATTCCTCCGTCTAAAACACGCAAAGATCTTTCAACTTCCGCTGTAAAATCAACGTGCCCAGGGGTATCTATAATATTTATTCTATAAGGCTCTTTGCCTGGATTTGCCGAATGAACCCAGAACGCAGTAGTTGCGGCCGAAACAATTGTAATTCCGCGTTCTTTTTCCTGCTCCATCCAATCCATTTGCGTTGTTCCTTCGTCTATATCTCCTATTTTGTAAGTTTTACCGGTATAAAAAAGAATACGCTCGGTAGTTGTAGTTTTGCCTGCGTCGATATGAGCTATAATTCCAATATTTCTAATCTTATCTAGTGGTACGTCTCTTGATTTTACATCTGCCATAATAAAAAATAAATCCGGTCCGCCGACTGGCGGGCGAATTTATCTGTATAAGTATATCATATTTTTGAAGCTCTGACCACACAATGATATAATTGCTTTATGAAATTGAAGAAATTGATTGGAGATTATTTAAAGAGCACTCGGATGATGCAGATTGCAACAACTGTAAATAATAAACCTTGGAATTGTACAGTTTATTATGCGTATGATGGCGATTTTAATTTTTACTGGATTTCAAAACCAACCAGTCGCCATTCTAAGGACATAATTAAAAATCCAAACATCGCTGGCGTTATTGTTTATGATCAACAACCACCCCAAAAAGCAGTTAGAGGACTACAATTTGAAGGAACAGCGAAATTGTTGACTGGAAAGGAAGAAGAAACAGCAAGTAGATTCTACATAGAACAATTGAATAGAGAGAAAGCTTTATTAGAAGACATTAGATCTGGAGAAAATCCTCATAAATTTTATAGAATAAAACCATCAAAATTTGTGTTGTTTGATAAGGTAAATTTCCCAGATAATGAACGCCAGGAATATAAACTTTGAAGTTTACCAGCGGAAGTGGGCGAAGGCCTTGTTTGCGTCTGCCATTCTTTGCATTCCATCTTTCTTTTTAATTGCATCTCCCTTATTTTCTAATGCATCCAAAAATTCTGCGGCAAGTTTTTCCGAAAATGTATGAAATTCTTTATTTGATCGTGATTTTGCGGCCTGAATAACCCATCTGGTTGCCAAAGAAGTTCTTCGGTCTCCTCTTACCTCAATAGGAACCTGGTAAGATGCTCCCCCTACTCTTCTTGCTTTTACTTCTTGCTTAGGCTCAATATTGGCAATTGCCTTTTCAAAAACTTCAAGCGGATCCTTTCCTTGCTTTTTTAAAAGCTCGAGTGAATCATAGAAAATACGCTGAGCAACAGTTTTTTTACCATCTTTCATTAAATTATTTATAAATTTAGTAACAAGACGGCTTTTGTAAATTTTATCTGGTTGTGTTTGTCTTCTTGCTGCTTTTTTGTGTCTCATAAATTTTATTAAGCTTGCGGAGCTGGTGCTTCAGCTGCAGGCGCTTCAGCTACCGGGCTTCCCGTAACTACTCGTGGCGCCTCTGTTCCTTTGCCGCCGCTTTTTGTCCCATACTTACTTCGGGAAGATTTTCTTCCGTCAACTCCCATTAAATCAAATTTCCCTCTTACTATATGGTATTTTACTCCCGGCAAATCTTTAACTCTTCCACCGCGAATAAGTACTATTCCATGCTCAGATAATGAGTGTCCTACTCCCTGAATATAAGCTGTTACTTCCATTTTATTTGATAATTTTATTCTTGCCACTTTTCGTAGCGCTGAATTTGGTTTTTTAGGAGTCATCGTTTTTACCAACGTTACAACTCCTCTTTTGTGAGGAGATGATACATTTTTATAGACTTGGTCTTTTGCATTAAAAAGTCTATGCAATGCTGTTGCTCTCTTTTTCTTTTCTTTTTTTATTCGTCCGTGTCTTGCAAGCTGTGATAAAGTTGGCATAAGTTTCGGTATTATATCTTATTTATAGTAGGTTCTTCAAGACCATCTGTAGTTTTTTCAGATTCGATGACAATTTCGGCTGGTTTTGCTACCATCTGTTCTGCTTCTTCTATAATCTGATCGGCTGCAACAGGAATAAGTCTTCCAATAATGACATTCTCCTTTAACCCTATCAGCTTGTCTTCCTGCCCCTGAAGAACTGCCTCCGCTAAAACTTTTGTAGTTTCCTGAAAGGATGCGGCAGAAAGCCACGAATCGGAAAATAAAGAGGACTTTGTAATTCCTAAAAGTATTTGCCTGGCTGTTGCAGGTTCTCCCCCCTGAGATAAAATCTCAGCGTTTATTTCTTCGAATTTAATTTTTGTAATAAAATCTCCCGGAATAAGTACTGTATCTCCAACTGTTTCTACTATAACCTTATCCGACATTTTTCGTAAAATTACTTCGAAATGCTTATCGTTTATTCCAATTCCTTGTGATTCATAAACTCTTTGTGCTTCTGTAAGAATATAACGCTGTGCCTCAACATTTCCTTTTACCTTAAGAACATCTTTTGGATCAAGATATCCTTGAGCAAGTTGTGTTCCGGCCGTTATTGTATCTCCATCTTTGACTGTTATTTCAGATGCAAGCGGTACAAAATATTCTCTCTCTTCTGCCGGCTTTACTCTTGCATTTCTTACCTTTACAAGATAGCCATCTTCTGTTTTTTCTATATTTACTTTTCCCCAGATATCAGACATTGGAGCAAGATTTTTAGGAGTTCTCATTTCGAATAGTTCCTCTACTCTTGGTAGCCCTTGGGTAACATCAGCCATAACAACTCCTCCGAAATGTCTGACTCTCATTGTTAACTGTGTTCCGGGTTCTCCGATTGACTGTGCCGCAACTACACCAACGGGAACTCCTAGATTTACCTTTCTTTTTGTCGAAAAATCCCAACCATAACAGGTTGCACAAATTCCATATTCCATTCTGCAGGTCAAAGGAGATCTTACGTTTGCTTCTTCAATTTCATTTTCTATAAGAAGTTTAAGTTTTTCTCCATCTATCTCCTGCCCCGCTTTTATTAACAATTTTTTATTCTTTTTAGAAACTATGTTCGATGCGGCGGCTCGCCCTAAGATTCTATCAAAAAATGTTGACGTCCTATCTTGCTCATCTTTTACGATTAGAATTCCTTCTTTGGTTTCGCAATCATCACCCTTTATAATTACGTCGTGAGATACATCAACAAGTCTTCTTGTAAGATAACCTGCATTTGCAGTTTTTAATGCAGAATCCGTTAGTCCTTTTCGCGAACCACGAGCAGATGCAACATATTCAAAAATAGAAAGACCTTCTCTAAAATTGGATTTAATCGGAAGCTCTACGATTTTTCCAAGCGGGTCAAGAATTAATCCTCTCATTGCAGAAAGCTGTTTTACCTGTTCTTTTCCTGCCCGAGCTCCTTCAGAATCTATAATAATTTTTATTGGATTGGCCGGTTTTAAAATTGCCCAAGTTTTGTTTGCCAAATCATCTGTTACTTTAATCCAAATTTCGTTCTCAAGTCTTTTTCTTTCTTCATTTGTTATAAGACCCTGCTGATATTCCTCTTCGGTTTCTTTTATTTTTTTCTCGGATGCATCAATAAGATTCTGCTTACCCTCAACCATTTCATTATCAAAAACAGAAACTGAAATTCCAGAAATCGTTGCGCCGTAAAATCCTAAAGTTTTAATATTATCAATAATCTTCTCAACCTCTTCGGCTGATAAATTGGAAATTGCATGAGTAATTATTTTTTTAATTCCCGACGCCTTAACTGGCTCATTAATAAATCTCAGAGATTCCGGAATTTGTTCATTAAATAAAATTCTTCCAATTGTAGTTTCTATTATTTCACCATTTATTCTTACTTTAATAGGTGCTCTGAATTTTATTTTAGAAAGAGCGTGAGCAAGAATTGCATCTTGAGCTGATTCAAAAACCGAATTATCTTCTTTTCTTAAAGCTTCATCTAGACTTGTTAGGTAGAAAACTCCGACTGCCATTTCCTTATTCGGAAGGGTAATAGGGCTACCATCTGCTGGCTTAAGTAAGTTGTGGCGAGGCATCATTAAATTTACAGCTTCTTCCTTTGCCATATTAGACAATGGAATATGAACTGCCATCTGATCTCCGTCAAAGTCTGCATTATACCCAGCACAAACACAAGGATGAAGACTTATAGCGGACCCCTCAATTAGAACAGGATAAAAAGACTGAATTCCAAGTTTATGAAGAGTTGGTGCGCGGTTTAATAAAACCGGATGATTTTTTGTAATCTCTTCCAAGATATCGAAAACTTCCGGAGGTCTTTTTTCTATAAATCTTTTCGCGGATTTAATGTTTGGAGCATAGCCTCTTATTATTACTTCTCTTAGAACAAACGGCTTAAACATTTCAAGCGCCATTTCTTTTGGAAGACCACATTGAGAAAGATCAAGCTGAGGACCTACGACAATGACCGATCTTCCTGAATAATCTACTCTTTTCCCAAGAAGATTTTGCCTAAATCTTCCCTGTTTCCCTCTAAGCATGTCTGACAAAGACCTAAGAGGAGAAGAAGCAACTTGAGTTGTTCTTTGAGATACATCAATTAATGCATCGACCGATTCCTGAAGCATTCTTTTTTCGTTTCTAAGAATTATTTCGGGAGCCCCTAAAGACATCAAGTGTCTTAATCTATTATTTCTGTTTATTACTCTCCTGTATAAATCGTTAAGATCAGAAGTTGCAAATCGTCCTCCTGCAAGCTGAACCATTGGGCGTAAATCTGGTGGAAGAACTGGCAAAACCGTAATAATCATTGAAGACGGAGATACGCCTGCTTTTCGCATTGATTCAATAAGCCGGAGTCTTTTGATAAGTTTTAAGTATCTTTGGCCTTTAGATTTTTCTGTTTCGCTTCTAAGTTTAATAATAAGACCAGACAAATCGATTTTATTTAGAAGTTCTAAAATACCTTCTGCTCCTGCTCGCATTGTAAAAAAGACCGGAATATCATATTCCAGGATTTTAAAATATTCATCTTCCGAAAGGACTGTCCCAATTTTTAGATTTTTAAGCAGGCGAGACAAAGCTTCGTAAATTTCATCAAGTTTCTTTTCTTCTCCGACAAGTCTTTCCATAAGAGCAGCAGTTTTTTGTCTTTGAGAAAGCTCTAATTCTTGATAAACAAGATCTTTTTGCACTGCTGAGAGCTTACCAGTTTTGATTTCATTCTTTTTTTCTTTAACTTCGTTTTGAATTTCTTTTTCCGTAAAAACTACTTCTTCTCTTTGCTGTTTTTTTCTTTGCTCGATATTTTTAAGAAACAGTTCAAGCGCTTCCTTCTTTTTATCTTCGTCTACATCTACTACCAAGAAAGACGCATAGTAAATAACAGCTTCGAGATTTTTTTGAGACATATCTAAAAGCAGAGAAAGAGCAGAAGACGAACCTTTAAAGAACCAAACATGGGAAACAGGAGAAGCAAGATTTATATGACCCATTCTTTCTCTTCGAACGCGAGATGTTGTGACTTCTACTCCGCATTTATCACAAATAACACCTCTGTGTCTTATTCTTTTATATTTTCCGCAATAACATTCCCAGTCTTTCGTAGGACCAAAAATTCTCTCGTCAAAAAGTCCATCTTTTTCCGATCTTAATGTTCTATAATTAATTGTTTCTGGTTTTGTTACCTCTCCATAAGACCAGGAAAGAATATCCTCTTTATTGGCAAGAACGATCTTTAAAGATTTAAAGTCTAGAATTGTTATATCTTTCATTTTTTTATCGTTTCTATTCATTTACTCCTTCCTTTCCCTGTTCCTCGACAGATTCCGCACTTATTTTTTCTGCCTGCGGTGTTACCAATTCATCTCCGCCTAATTCTTTTTGCAGTTCTTTTCCTTCTCCTTCTGTTTTTTCTTCGCTTGGTCTTACTTCTTCAGCGACCTCGGGAAGTACCGTGTTGACAGATTGAGCCATATCTATGGTTTCTCCTCGTGCTATAACATTTATTCCTAAAGCAGCTAATTCTTTTATTAAGACTCTAAACGATTCTGGAACTTTTGGAGTAGGAATATCTGTTCCTTTGACAATTGCTTCAAATGCTTTAGCTCTTCCAACAACGTCATCGGATTTAATAGTTAACATTTCTTGCAAAATATATCTTGCTCTATGCGATTCTAGTGCCCAGACTTCCATTTCTCCCAATCTTTGTCCCCCCATCTGAGCCTTTCCTCCTAGAGGCTGCTGAGTAACTAAGGAGTATGGTCCGGTAGATCTCGCATGCGTTTTGTCTTCAACCATATGGATAAGTTTCATAATATACGAAACTCCAACAACAACTGGGTTTTCATAAGGCTCTCCTGTTCTGCCATCATATAAAATTGCCTTTCCGTTTTCGGAAAGCTTTGCAGTTCTTAGAAAATCAACAATTCTGTCTTCCCGAACTTCCTCAAATACAGGAACTGAAACTTTCGTATTAAGTTTTTTTGCCGCCCAACCAAGATGTGCTTCTAAAAGCTGTCCTAAATTCATACGAGCCAAAACACTGATAGGAGAAATAATAATATCAACCGGGGTTCCATCAGAAAGATAAGGCATATCTTCGGAAGGCAAAATTCGGGAAATTACTCCCTTATTTCCGTGTCTTCCAGCAAGTTTATCTCCAACAGTAATGTGTCTAAATTGTGCCACTTCTACGATTATTTTTTTAATAGTACCGGGTTCAAGTTCGTCTCCTTTTTTTCTATCTAGGACTTTAACATTAATAACAGTGCCTCTTTCCCCGTTAGGAACTCGTAATGAAGTGTCTCTTATTTCTCTCGCCTGCTCTCCAAAAATCGCTCTAAGCAGTCTTTCTTCTGCTGTTAATTCTGTTTCCCCTTTTGGGGCTATTTTTCCGACTAGTATATCTCCTGGACCTACTTCACTACCTATTACAACAACTCCATCTTCATCTAGATTTGCTAAATCTTCTTCTGAAACATTTGGTATGTCCCGGGTTGTTTCTTCAACTCCCAATTTCGTATCAACGACTGCCGCTTCATATTTTTCTATATGAATAGAAGAAAAAACATCTTCCTTAACAAGCTTATCGGAAATAACAATTGCGTCTTCATAACCTAGCCCATCCAAAGATGCATAAGCTATTACTAGATTCTTCCCAAGAGCAAGTTCTCCATTGTCCGATGCAGGACCATCTGCGATTAAGTCTCCTTTTTTGACTTTTTGCCCAGTTATAACAAGTGTTTTTTGAGTATAGGAAGTTGCCTGAGAACTTCTTTTAAAAGAATCTATTTTGTAAATTTCTTCTTCTTTTCCTTTATTTCCTTTTAGAATAACCTTGCTTGCATCTGCATACGTAATTGTTCCGTCAAAAGGAGCAGTAACAACCCTTCCCATAACTTCTGCAATACTTTTTTCCATTCCTGTTCCAACTACCGGACTCTCTAAGCTGACTAGTGGCACTGCCTGACATTGCATGTGGGTTCCCATTAAGGCTCTGTTTGCTTCATCATGCGAAACAAACGGAATAAGAGAAGCTGCGGATCCAACAACCTGACGAGGCACAACATCAACATATTCCATTTTTTCTTTCTCGGCTTCTATAAATTCCCCTTTATATCTGGCTGGAACACGATCTTCTTCTATGATTCCATCTTTTGAAACTACTCCTGCGTGAGTAATATATCGATTTTGTTCATCGTCAGCTGTTAAATAAACTATTTCATTTGTTGCCTTTGTTGTAGATTTTTTTCCACTTCCCTGATGCACAATTTTTCTGTAAGGAGTTTCTAAAAATCCGAATTCGTTAACCTTTGCGTAAAGCGCAATATATGTAACAAGACCAATGTTTGGACCTTCGGGACTTCTAATAGGACAAACTCTTCCATACTGAGAACTATTAATGTCACGTATTGAAAAAGCTGCTCTCTCTCTAGAAATTCCTCCCGTTCCCATAACTGTTAGACGATTTAAATTGTCTATTTCGGAAAGCGGATTTGTCTGATCCAAAATTGTGGAAAGCTGAGAAGTTCTAAAAAATTCATTGATTGAAGCCATAATTGGTCTTGCATTTATTAAAGCCCCGATAGAAACTGGAATATCTGGCTGAATAAGACTCATTCTTTCTTTAACGCTTCTCTCAAGTCTTAGTATTCCGATTCTAAACGCATTAGTTGTAACAAGCTCTCCAACTCTTCTAACACGCCTATTTGCAAGACTGTCAATGTCATCAACTCCGTTTTTTCCCTGGACAAGCTCTATTAAAAAACTTATTGTTCCGATTATATCTTCTACTTTTAAAACGCGTTCACTTGATTCTTTAAAACCAGGGATATCTTTAAGCTTTTTATTCATTTTATATCTTCCAACTTTTCCTAAGTCATAACGCCTGGAGTTAAAAAACATTCCAAGAAAACTTTCTTTTACTTTATCCATTACGATTGGTTCTCCGGGATGCATTTTCTTAAAAATCTCTGTTAATGCTTCCTGCGAATCGGGCGTTTCGTCTTTTTTTAAAGTGTTATCTATAAACGAAGTTTTTCCGTCTTCCTCTAAGTCTTTAAATTTTTCTCTTATATCGTCGTTTGAGGAAATTCCAATGGCTCTTAAAAATGTGGTTGCAAGAAATTTTCTTCGCCTGTCTATTCTTACAGTTATAGTTTCGTGTCTTGTTGTAGAAAATTCAAGCCACGAACCGTGAACAGGTCTTATTTCGGCAGTGTATATTTTTTTACCCGTAACATTATCTTGAGTAACCATAAAATATGCACCGGGAGATCTAACAAGCTGATTAACAATAGTTCTTTCAACTCCATTTATTACAAAGGTTCCTCTTTCTGTCATTTGGGGAATATCTCCTAAGAATACTTCTTGTTTTATAGTCTTGTTGGTTTTTTTATTAAGAAGAGACGCTTCAACATACAATGGAGAATCGTAAGTTAATCCTTTACTTGCTGAAACATCTGCGGAATTTACAGGCTTTCCTATGCGGTAGTCTTTAAAAGTTAATGTCCAGTTTTTTTCTGTAAAATCATCAATCGGAGAAATTTCTTGCAAAATCTCACCAATTCCTTCTTCTAGAAACCATTTATATGATTCTTTTTGAACGGCTAAAAGATCTAGTTTAGGCAGAAACTTATAATCATTACCCCAGTTCTCTCGAGTATTATTTTTAATAGTTTTCTTGTCTGGCTTTGGCATCTAATAAATTCCTGTCTGATAAATCCCTGAAGAACTCCCCTGTCTTACAAAAAAAATACACAAGGCACAGCACCTCTTCAAAGTGATTTCTTGGCGTATTAATCTTATAGCACAAACTCTTCTAATGTGTCAATACCCTATTTTTGGTAAAATCAAAATATGATTGCAGGGGATACGAACGAAAAGGTTAAAGAAATAATAGAAGAACTTAAAAAATTATTTCCCATTTCAAAAACTGTTCTTTCTTATTCGACTCCGTGGGAACTAGCTGTTGCTGTGATTCTTTCTGCAAGAAATACCGATAAAAAAGTTAATGAGGTAACAAAAGATCTATTTAGTAAATACAAAACTATTAAAGATTATA
>JANWJT010000003.1 GCA_025451755.1 Candidatus Microgenomates bacterium | reverse complement strand
GAAGCACGAGGTAGATTTGCGGAGTATCTAGAACATATTAAGTTTGACATACCTTCTTCTCCTATTATTCTTAATACAAAAGCAAAAGCAACTTGGGATCCTGATGAAATAAAAGCGGATTTAATTAATGGATTAACTACAGGAGTTCGATTTAGAGAAGCTCTGTTAGAAGCGCAAGAAAACGGAGTTACAAGTTTTGTGGAAATCGGCAAAGGTCCATTATCGGGCTTTGCGCTAAGAGAAATTCCAGATTCAATTCGGTTCCAAATTGCCGCATAAACTCATTCTCCTTTTCTCTATTTTGATATATTTTTACATATTGCATTAGCAGTAATTAGTCCTTATTATCAGCCTATGGCAAGTCCCGAAGCGATTTGCGGAAGCTGCAGCTATTTTGACCTAAACGATGTTTCAGGTAAACCAGTTGGGAAGACTCTTGAAAAAGAGACAGAGATTGATTTAGGTTTGTGCAGGGCGGAAAAAGGACTCATGCTTGGCGCAAGAAAAGAAACAGACAAATGCTTAATGCCTGAAGGAACTTTTAAGCCAGCACAGCCTTTATTGGCTCAAAATCTAGCAATTCCCCAAGAATCTCCTGCTTTGTGATATAATTCACGTTTATGGGTTTAAGAGAAAGAGAAACCTTCGTTCATCCGAAACAGAAAAAATTATTTGAGTTAGTCAATAATGGTCATATATTGCCTACTGGTGCGAAGGAATTAATAAAAGAAGCCATTCAAGAGTATGATCAAGCTTTTAATCCAGATCTTCAGATAGATACTAGCATAGAAACTAATCCAGAGCTTGTAATTGAAATACCTCATGGAAATCCTGATGGAGAAGTTCTGGCAGGTACAATTCAAAGATTAGCGATAAAGCTTGAAGCGGAGGAATTATCGCGTCCAATAGTTCCGGCATTTTTTGTTCCTGTTTCTATAGAGTTTGAGGATAATCCCCGAGTTCCAATCTATCCAGATAATTTAAGGTATGTCGGAGTTGATAGAAATGGTAATTCTAATCCTGCGGTATTTATGTTGGCAATTCCAGGAGATTTAGCTGGGAGAAGCGCTGCTATAAATGTTTCATGCGGTCCAATTCAGTCCTCAATTGCTTTTATAGTAAAATAAGAATAATTTATTTCAATATATGACAAATTTAATTGGGGTTGTAGATTCTGGCGTTGGGGGGTTATCGATTTGGAGAGAGATTGCAAAAAAACTTCCAAACGAATCGACAATTTATATTGCAGATTCAAAAAATTGTCCATATGGTAGCAAATCTTCGGAAGAAATTTATAAACTTTCTAAAAAGCTAGTTACATTTCTTATTAGAAAGAAAGTTAAATTAATAGTTATAGCTTGTAATACAATAACAGTTTCATGCTTGTCTAAATTAAGAAAAGATTTTCCGGAAACACCGATTGTAGGAACAGTTCCTGTAATAAAAACAGCCTCGGAAGTTACTAGAAATGGGAAGATCGGAATTTTATCTACAACAAGAACTGCAAAAAGCATTTATCAAAAAAATCTTATAGAAAAGTTTGCGGATAGCTTAAAAGTTTTAAATCTGGGTACTGATAAATTAGTTCCGATTGTTGAAGAAGGGGAAATAAACGGAATTCAGATCGATAAAGCTTTAAAAGAAGTGCTCAGGCCATTCTTAGATTTTAATATTGACGTCTTGGCTTTAGGATGTACGCATTTTCATTTTCTGAAAAAGCAGATTGGACAAATCTTAGGGAAAAATGTTTTAATACTGGACTGCGCTGGCGCAATTGCTAGGCAAGCTGAGAAAGTTCTTAAAAACAATAATAAACTTTCGGTATATAATAGTTCTGGGCATGCTCTATTGACAACAGGCGATCTTAATAAGTTCAAAATTTTGTCACGGAAAATATTAGGGAGAAGATTCGAAAGCATTTTAATAAAAAGAATATCTTTATGACAAATAAGTTTAAAAACAAGCCCCGCCTTTTTCGGGGTAAAAAAATTGCAGTAATTGGCTTTGGAATAGAAGGTTTATCTAGCGCAAAATTTCTTAAAGAAAAGGGAGCAGAAGTTATTGTTCTTGATAAAAATCAAGGGAAAAATTACCTAAATAATCTAAATCAATATGACCTGATTGTAAGAAGTCCGGGTGTTAAGTTAGAACTTCTAGGAAAACACATATCAAAAAATAAAATAACTTCCCAAACAAAACTATTTTTTGATCTTTGCCCTTGTCCTGTTGTTGGAGTTACCGGAACAAAAGGAAAGGGGACAACTTCTTCTCTAATTTATGAAATGTTAAGAAAACAAGGGATCGATGCGTATCTGGGAGGTAATATTGGGAAACCCCCATTGGATTTTTTGGATAAATTAAGTCCTCAATCAATTGTTGTTTTAGAATTATCCAGTTTTCAACTTCAAGACCTTAAAATGTCTCCTCATATTGCAGTTATGCTTATGACAACAAGCGAACATCTTGATTATCACAAAGATACTTATGAATATGTTGATTCAAAAAGAAATATTTTACGTTTTCAGATCTCAAAAGACATTGCGATTATAAATAAAGACTATCCGGCAAGTAGCGAATCCGATGTTCATACAGAAGGTAAGGTTTATAAAGTTTCAAGAGAAAATATGACTCAAGATGGTTGTTATGTTGAGAGTGGCAAAATAAAGCTAAGAACAACTTTTGGTAAAAGCAAAACTAGAGTATTAGAAATAATAAAAACTAGCAATATTCTTTTGCCGGGGAAACATAATTTAGAAAATGTTTGTGCGGCTGTTATGGCGGCAATTCTTCTTGGTGTTTCTAAGGAAAATATTGCGGAGGTTCTTAAAACTTTTAAGGGGCTTGAACACCGTTTGGAGCTTGTCCGAGAAGTAAATGGAATAAGATTTTATGACGATTCATTCTCTACGATTCCCGAAACAACAATTGCAGCAATTGAAGCATTTAAAGATCCTGAGATTTTGATACTTGGCGGATCGAGTAAGAATAGCGACTTTAAGGAATTAGGTCGCGTGATACGTGATTCAAAAAATATCAAAGCAATAATAGGGATAGGAAAAGAATGGGAGAAAATAAAATCCCAAATCCAAAATCCCAATAATCAAATAAAAATTATTGAAGATTGCAAAAATATGAAAGAAATTATTGAAAAAGCAGTGTCTGTATCAAAACCTGGAGATGTTGTGCTTCTTTCTCCTGCCTGCGCTTCTTTTGGCATGTTTAAAAACTACAAAGACCGCGGTGATAAGTTTAAAGAAGAAGTAAGAAAATTAATTTGATACAATGAATTTATGAAAAAAGTTATATTTTCTGGAATTCAGCCTTCTGGGGATTTACATATAGGAAATTATATTGGAGCAATTTCTCAATGGGTTAAGCTTCAAGGCGAAACAGAAGCAATATTTTGTATTGTAGATTTGCATGCAATTACTGTTGCGCAAGATCCAAAAGCTTTAAGAGAAAAAATATTAGACACAGCGGCTTTATATCTTGCAAGTGGAATCGATCCGAAAAAATCTCATATATTTATTCAATCTGAAAATTCCGATCATCCTTATCTTGCGTGGCTTCTAAATTGCATAACGCCTTTGGGACAACTAGAAAGAATGACTCAATTTAAAGATAAAAGCCTAAAGCAGAAAGATGGTACGACCGCAGGGCTATTTGATTACCCGGTTTTAATGGCTGCGGACATTTTGCTTTACCAAACAGACGAAGTACCAGTAGGAGAAGATCAGAAACAGCATATCGAACTCACGCGAGATTTAGCTGAAAAGTTCAATAGAGATTTTGGGCAAACTTTTAAAATTCCAAAGCCACTTATTCAAAAAGAAACTGCAAGAATTATGAGTCTTCAGGTTCCTAAATTAAAAATGAGTAAGTCCGATAAGGATCCTATGGGCACAATAAATCTTCTGGACTCGGAAGAACAAATAAAAGAAAAAATAAAAAAGGCGGTTACCGATTCCGGATCAGAAATTAAATATGGTGATGATAAGCCTGCCATCTCAAACTTATTAACCATCTATTCGGTGTTTTCAGAAGAATCTATATCGGAAATTGAGTCAAGTTTTCAGGGAAAGACTTATGTAGAGTTTAAAGAGGAATTGGCAAAAGTAGTAAATAAAAAATTGAAAAAAATAAGAGAGGAATATCAAAAAATAAGAAATGACGAAAAAGCCTTAAGAAGTATTTTAGATGATGGGGCAAAATTTGCAAAAGAAAAATCCTCAGAAACTGTGGGAAAAGTAAAAGAGAAAATGGGTCTTCAGAATTAGCCTCGTTTTAGAATTGGCAAAAACATCTCGGTGTGGTATACTCTTGCGTATGGCAAACGCAAAAAAATCGAGCAAGAAACAAAAAATCTTCAAAGTAAAATTAAATACTTCCTGGAAAAACATTTTCCTATACGGAATTTTAATGGTTATTACAAGTTTCCTTTTTCTAAGCGCTTCACAGCCGGGTGAACAGGTAGAAACAATTCCTCTCTCTCAAGCTATATCCGATGTTAAAGAGGGGAAAGTTAAAGAAATTTCGATATTGGATAATAAATTAACAATCAAAGAAAAAGATAAGACAGTTCAGGCTTTTAAAGAACCAGGAGCAGACACATATCAACTTTTTAAAGACGCGGGTGTATCCTTAGACAAGACAAAAGTTCTAGTAAAGGATGAAACAGGCTTAAATAATTGGGTTAATATTATATCTTCTATTCTTCCAATATTACTCATGGTTGCATTTTTCTACTTTATTTTCCGTCAAGCCCGGGGAGCGCAGGAAAATATTTTTTCCTTTGGACAATCGAGAGCGAAGTTATTTTCCAAAAATACCCCCGGAGTAAAATTTGCAGACGTTGCAGGGGTTGATGAAGCAAAGCAGGAGCTTACGGAAATTGTAGATTTTCTTAAAAATCCGGGAAAATATAAAGCAATGGGAGCAAGGACACCAAAGGGAGTTCTAATGGTTGGCTTATCCGGAACAGGAAAAACACTTTTAGCAAGAGCTACTGCAGGAGAAGCAAATGTTCCATTTTTTTCTATGGCAGGTTCTGAGTTTATGGAAATGCTGGTTGGAGTTGGAGCATCCCGTGTAAGAGATTTATTTAATACTGCAAAAAAAAGCCAGCCTGCAATTATTTTTATAGACGAAATTGACGCAATTGGAAGACAACGTGGCGGAGGATTAATGGGAGGACATGACGAGAGAGAACAAACTTTAAATCAAATCTTAGTTGAAATGGATGGATTTGCTCCTACAGAGCAGTTAGTTGTTATTGCGGCAACAAATAGACCCGATGTTTTAGACCCAGCCTTAATAAGACCCGGACGTTTTGACAGAAGAGTTATTTTAGATATGCCGGATGTTGTTGGAAGAAAAGCTATATTGGCAATTCATGCAAGGGGAAAACCTTTTGAGAAAGAAGTTGATTGGGAAAAAATTGCAAGAAGAACAGTAGGTTTTTCGGGAGCCGATATAGAAAACATGTTAAATGAATCGGCAATCCTAGCAGCCCGGCTAGAAAAAAAAGCAATAGATATGAAAGATTTGGAGGAAGCCGCAACAAAAGTAAAACTCGGACCTGAGAAAAAAAGACTTCAGTCGGACGACGATAAAAAAATGACAGCGTATCATGAAGCTGGGCATGCATTAGTTTCCTGGGAAATGCCACATATGGATCCAGTCCATAGGATTTCAATTGTTTCGCGAGGTCTGTCTTTAGGACATACAATGATGGAACCAACCGAACATGTTCATGAAACCAAAACAAGGCTTCTTGAGCATATAAGTGTAATGCTAAGCGGAAGAGCAGCGGAGAGTTTAATCTTTGACGAGATGACAACAGGAGCATCCGATGATATTGCAAAAGCAACAGAGGTTGCAAGAACAATGGTTGTTGAATATGGAATGAGCGAGCTAGGGCCAATAAATCTAGATGGTGAGAAGAAAAGATATTTCGAGCAGGCAACTGTATCGCAAGAAATGGCGGCAAAAATTGACGAGCAGGTTAGAAAAATAACAGACGCAGCATACAAAAGATCTGCTTCAATCCTAATTAAGCTTAGGAAAAAACTTGATCTTTTGGCTTCGGAGCTTTTAAAAAAAGAAACGATTGAATCAGAGGAATTCGCCAAGCTCATTGGTCCTAAGAAAACGATCGTAGGCCATAGCGTTGTTCTTGCCCCAGCAAAAGCCTAAAAACTTTTATTTGACAATCTCTTTGCGTTTTGAAATACTCTAAGTAATGAAAGAAACTAAAAAAGATTCAAATGTTCCCCAGCCCCCTCCGGCGCCTAAAGCGTCCCAAAGTCGTGCTTTCTCAATTTCCGAAGCAATAAAATTCGGTTTTGATGTTTTCAAGAAGAACATAGGAATCTTTGCAAAGCTTGCTTTAGCATTAGTAATAATAAATATAGTAATGGGAATATTCGGAGGATTCTTTGGTCAGGATAATCCTGCGGCTCTTCTCTGGAGTATAGTCTCTACAATTGCATCTATTATTATACAAGTAGGACTTATAAAAATAGTTTTAGATATTCACGACGGAAAACCATTTAACTTAGCAAATCTTTATTCAATGTCCCAATTCGCAGCAAGATTTCTTGGTGCGTCAATCTTGTATGGGCTTATTGTTGTAGCTGGACTTATTCTTTTAGTAATTCCAGGTATCTATTTTGCAATAAAGTTGCAATTCTATAGTTTCTTTATAGTAGATAAAAATACAGGAATAATGGATTCACTTAAAAAAAGTTGGGCAATAACAAAAGGTGCTGAATTAAACCTTTTTCTCTTTGCGCTTGCAGTTTTGGCAATAAATATTTTAGGAGCTATACTTCTATTCGTAGGACTTCTCGTAACAATACCAACTACAACTATGGCGTCAATTTACGTTTACCGAAAACTCCTCTCCTAAGCCTCCGGAATATAAAATTCTGTAATTATCTTTCTCAATAAATAAATGTATAATATAACTGTGAGCCCAGTTGCATTTGCAATATTAGCGGCATTCTCTTTTGGTTTATGGACTGTTTTTCATAAACTTGCTTCTCCTTATGTAAATCAAATTTTGGGTGCAATCTTAGTTTCTTTTACAGCTGTTCTGTTTGGGGCGTTAGTCTTTTTTACACAGACAAAAGACGTAAAGCTTTTTACTGACCCAAGAGGAATTGTTTTTATAATTTTGGCAGGAATTTCAGCCTTTTTTATTGATTATCTTGCTTTGCAGGCTTATTCGAAGGGGCTGTCTTTAACAATTGGTGGACCAATAATTATTGGCGGAAGTATGGCAGTTGCTGTTGCAGTAGGATTTATGATGGGAGAGCCGTTAAATTTTGCAAAAATAGCAGGTATATTATTTATTATAGTTGGCGGAATGATTCTGGCTATTTACGCCTCTTGATCTCCTGCAGTTCGTAGCTTAGGTTGATGATATAATACCTCCATGGAGAAATTTATCTTAATTGATGGGAATGCGATTGTTCATAGGGCTTATCATGTAATGCCGTCACTTACTCGTTCCGATGGTACTCCAACAGGGGCAGTTCAGGGATTTTTTTCTATGATTCTAAAGATTATTACCGAATTTTCTCCTGAACACATTGCAATTGCCTTCGATAGTCCAAGTCCAAATTTTAGAAAAGAACTTTTTAAAGATTATCAATCACAGCGCCCTGCCATGGAGAGCGATCTCTCGCCTCAGTTTGGAATAATACAGGGGATTTTAAAGAATGCAAAAATATCTGTTTATGCTGTTGAGGGCCTTGAGGCAGACGACATTATAGGTACAATTGCAGAAAAGGCAAAAAAAACAGGTCATCTGGTTTATATTTTAACCGGAGATCGGGATATGCTTCAGCTTGTAAATCACAAAACAAAAATTTTAGCACCTGTTAAGGGAATTTCGGAAATGGTGCTTTTCGATGAAGACAGGGTTAAAGAAAAATACGGCGTTTCTCCTTCGCAATTTGTAGAACTTAAGACTTTAATGGGCGATAGCTCCGATAATTATCCGGGAGTTTCCGGAATAGGACCTAAGACTGCCTCAAATCTAATAAATGAATTCGGATCTGTTGATAATATTTACAAAAATATCTCTAAAATAAAAAATAAAAACCCAAAACTTGGAGAAAAACTGGAAAATGGCAAAGACAATGCAAAACTTGCCCATCAGCTTGCAACAATTTTAACGAACGCGCCTTTTAAATATGATTTCTCTGATTGCGACATAAAGAATTTAGATATTGTGGGATTTAAAAAAGCTCTAGAAAGCTATGATTTTAAAACTCTCCCAAAACGACTTGATGAAGTTTTCTCAAAAAGCGGAAAAGTGGTCACCGCAAATGCGGGATCCCGGCTGCAAACTATCAGCGGGAAAAAGATTGAAAAAACCCAAATGAAATTAATATGAAGGTTGCGATTGTTCACGACTATATTAAAGAATATGGGGGAGCGGAGAGAGTTTTGGAGGCTTTGCACGAAGTTTTTCCAGATGCACCAGTCTATACGACAGTATATTTGCCGGAATTTCTTGGGCCTCATAAGGAAAGATTTAAGAATTGGAAAATAAAAACCTCGTTTTTGCAGTTTTTACCATTAAAAAGTAAGTTAATAAGTCCAATAAGGCTTGTAGCTCCTTTTGTGTTCAAAACATTTGATTTTTCTAAGTATGACGTTGTAATAGTTTCGGCAACAGGAGCATATTCTCCCAATAATATTAGTAAAAACGGCACAATTCAAATTTGCTATTCTCATACTCCACCAAGATATCTTTATGGCTTTGCAACGGCCAGGGAATGGAAAAATAATCTTATTTTTAGGATTATTGGGGAACTTGCAAATCATTTTTTAAGACTTATTGATTACAAAAGTTCACAAAACGTCGATTATTTTATTGCAAACTCAGAAAATGTAAGAAAACGAATTCAAAAGTTTTATAAAAAAGATGCTGTTATAATCTATCCTCCAATTGAGATTAGCGCTGAGGTCGTTCACGAAAATTTTCGTGCTCACAACGCGGGTAATCTTAATTTGAAAAACAAGAAGGCAGTAGGCGCAAATGTTCACAGCGAAAATTTTGTAATCTCCCCGCGCTCATACTATTTAGCAGGGGGAAGATTGGCAAGGCCAAAACATATTGATTTAATTGTTGAAGCTTTTTCTAAACTAAATTTACCGCTCAAGATTTTTGGCAGGGGGTTTGCGGGTTATGAATTAGAGCTTAAATCAAAAGCAAAGTTAACCCCGATTAAATCGGGGTCAAAAATAGAATTTTTAGGAGAAGTGGGCGATGAGGAAAAATTGGAACTTATGAAAAATGCAAAAGCTTTTATTTTTGCATCTGTTGATGAGGATTTTGGAATAACGCCTGTTGAGGCAATGAGTGTTGGCACTCCCGTTATTGCGTACAGATCGGGTGGAGTTTTGGAATCGGTTGTCGAAGAGAATCCTTCGACAGGCTCAGGACGGCAGAACCCGACAGGAATATTTTTTGATGAATTATCAATTGAAAGTTTGAGTCGAGCAATAAAACAATTTAATAACTCAAAAATCAATCCAAAAGATTGTATAGCCCAAGCTCAAAAATTTTCTAAAGACAGGTTTAAAAAAGAAATTAAGGAATTTGTGGAAAAAACGATAAACCGATAAACCTTCTGAAATTAGGAGATTTTTTAATAATTTTGTATAATTCCTCTTAATTTATGATCGAAAGGAAATCTGAATCATTGACTCCGGAAACAATAAGAATTGCTATTGTTTCGCCTTATCCCGAAGGATTACCCGGCGGAGTGCAGACAGTTACAAGGCAACTTAGGGAAGATTTAATAGAGATGGGTTTTGAGGATACGTCTCTTCATACTCCAGATATGTTAAATAGAAGAAATGGCCATCGCGAAAATGCAAAACCTTTTGGAAATTCTTTACGGGTAAATGTATTCGGAACAGATGCAAATCTGGGACTTCCTGATTTTAAATCGCATCGGGATGTAGCAAATGCAGAGATAGTTCATGGACATGAGCCAGCGATAGATGCTCAACAGCTCGTTACATTCTTAAGTAGGCGGGTTTATGGACGTTTATCTCCAAACAAACTTAATATAGGAACTCTACATGCATTCAATGCTAGTGATGCATATCTTTATGCCTTTAAACCAATAGCAAAAGCAATTGAAAGACTTCAGATTGCAGATCTTCTTACGGTTGTCTCAGAACCTCTGAAAAGAAGACTCGAAAAATTTTTTCCGGGATTTGATATTGTAAAAGTACCAAACGGTGTAGATACAAAGATTTTTACACCAGAAGGCCCAAAATTGGAAGAATTTAACGATGGAGTATTAAATTTTGGATTTGTCGGCAGGCTTGAAGACAGAAAAGGTGTGCATTTTGCAATAGATGCAGTTGCCGAAGTCGCTAAAACTCACGATAATTTTCGTTTTCTTATTGGAGGATCAGGTCCCGACAAAGATATGCTTGTCCAAAAAGTAGAAGAACTAGGGTTAGAGAAATTCGTAGTTTTTTTAGGCAAAATTTCGGACAAAGACTTACCGGCATTTTATAGAACGCTTGATGTAGGACTTTTTCCGGCATATAGAAATGAAAGTTTTGGAATTGTTCTTTTGGAGGCAATGGCATCAGGAATTCCTGTTATTGCAGGAAATAACGAAGGGTATAGGACTTTAGTGTCGGATGGAGAAAATGGAATGGTAGTAGATCCAAAGAATATTCAGCAGATGACTGAAGTTATTAAGAATGCAATTGATAATCCTGACCTATGGAAATCTATGGGTAAAGTCGGAAGAGAAATGGCACTCAAGTATGACAGAAAAGCGGTTGCTAATATGTATTTAGATTCTTATAGCAATGCATATGATATTAAGAATCGTAAGCTTACTACCAAAAATTCTCGAAGAGCTTAATATACATTTATGCCGGAATTGCCTGAGGTTGAAACAATCAAATTAGGTCTTCAGAAATATCTAGTTGGACGCAAGATCGATAAAGTTGAGGTAAGACTTTCCAAAATTGTTCAGGGAGATATAAAAAACATCGAAGGCGCTAAAATTATCGGAATAAGAAGATTTGGGAAAGGCTTAGTCATCGATCTAGATAATAAAAATTCTATCGCAGCTCATATAAAACTCACGGGACAATTTATTTATAGAGGACCAGAAACTAAAAAGATTAAATTATCTCCGAAAGTTGGAGGAGGTCTGCCAAATAGTCGTACACACGTAATATTTAAACTCAAAAGTCAAAATGCAAAAGCTGAAGAAGAATCGGGGACGTATCTTTATTACAACGATCTTAGGCAATTTGGATGGATTAAAATAATTGAAACATCAAAGTTAAATGATGTAAGTTTCTTTAGAGACATGGGGCCAGAACCATTTAAAGATTTAACTCTTGAGATATTTAATAAAATTATTTCTTCTTCGAATACTTCTGTAAAGCCGCTTATTATGGATCAAAAAAAGATTGGCGGAATTGGAAATATTTATGCAAACGATGCTTTATATGACGCCGGAATTGATCCAGAAAGAAAGGCAAAAAGTTTGTCGGAAAGGGAGATTAAAAAACTTTACGAATCTATATTAAAAATTTTAAAGTTTAGTCTTAAAATCGGGGGAGCAAGTGAGTTAAATTTTGTAAATGCTTTAGGAGAAGAAGGAAAGTACCAAAACCATTCATTGGTTTATGGAAGAGCCGGACAGAAGTGCAAAAGATGTGGAGGAATTATCAAGAAAATATTTTTAGGAGGCCGCGGTACCTACTCTTGCTCCGCCTGCCAAAAGTGATCTCAGTTTCAATATTTTTAAAACTGCTTGTTTTCTGATACGATAGATGTTAATATCTTACATTAGTAATTATGGGCGATAATCATAAGGAAAAGATTGTAATGTCCGTCGGAGGATCCCTAATAGTTCCAAACGGAGGGATTAACACCGATTTTCTCGAAAAGCTTAATGCTTTTATAAGAGGCCAACTGGCGAAAAATAAAAATCGCCAGTTTTTTTTGGTAGTAGGGGGAGGATCGATTGCAAGACATTATCGTGACGCCGGAGAAACAGTTGTCGGACACGAGCTTACCCGAGATGATTTAGATTGGCTTGGAATTCATGCAACTAAACTGAATGCGCACCTTGTTAGAACCATCTTTCGTGATATTGCCCACCCATATATTCTTAAGCACTATGAAATTATTCGAAAAGTCACAGAGCCGATTGTTGTTGCTGCGGGATGGAAGCCGGGCTGGTCTACCGATTACGATGCTATTCTTCTTTGCGAAGATTATGGATCTAGAAAAGTTATAAATCTTACAAATATTGAAAAAGTTTACGATAGAGATCCTCGAGAGCATAAAAACGCAAAATCTTATGATAAGATTTCCTGGAAAGATTTTAGAAAGATTGTAGGAGACGAATGGATACCCGGAATTAATGCGCCATTTGATCCTGTTGCTGCCAAAAAAGCAGAAGAGCTTGGTGTAACAGTTGCAGTACTTAAGGGAGATGATTTCGAAAACCTCGAAAACTATTTTAACGGCAAAAAATTTACCGGCACCGTGATAAAATAGACCTCATGTTTCTCAAAAGCCTCAGTCTTCAGAATTTTAGAAACTACGATAAATCAGATTTCAATTTTGCCAAAGATATAGCAGTAGTTATAGGTAAAAATACTGCAGGCAAAACAAATCTCGTAGAAAGCATTTTCTATCTTTCAACGGGAAGAGGTTCTAAGGCAGAAAAAGACGCAGACATAATACGCTTTGGAGAGACTACAGCCAGAATTTCGGGAGAAATTGAAGACAAAACAGAACTTTCTGTTGTTGTATCAAGAGAAAACTCAGAGGAGCGGGAAACAATACGCAAGAAACATTTAGTAAATGGCGTAGCAAAAAGAAGAGCAGATTTTGCGGGGCATTTAGTTTGTGTACTTTTTTCTCCGGAAGATTTGGATATTATAACCTCGGGACCGAGTCTTAGAAGAAGATTATTAGACGATTTATTAGAGCAGGTAGATAAAGATTATAGGAATGCAGTAATTACTTATACAAAAGCACTTAGGCAAAGAAACGCGCTTCTAGACAATGCAAGGGAATCAGGAGTACGAAATGAAAAGCTTTTTGAATACTGGGATAATCTTTTAATAGATAATGCGGCGGTTATTACAAAAAAAAGAGAAGAGTTTGTCCAGTTTATAAATGATTTTTCAAAAGAAATTTTTGATTTTATTGTTTATTACGACAAAAGTATTCTATCTGCAGCGCGGCTTTTACAGTATAAAGAAGCAGAGGTCGGAGCAGGAGTGACATTGGTTGGTCCACATAGGGATGACTTGTCTTTTAGCATGTTTAATGCTCCAAGTGGTGGACAAGGAACGACGCATGATATAAAAACTTTTGGATCACGGGGACAACAAAGATTAACTATTCTCCAGCTTAAAATTATTCAACTTGCCTTTATAGAAAAAACAATTGGACAAAAACCAACTTTAATTTTGGATGATATATTTTCCGAGCTTGACGCAGGACACATCAGCTTAGTCTTGGATATGCTGGGCAATCAGCAATCAATTGTTACGACTACACATAAGGAATTTATTGATCCAAAAATTCTTAAAAATGCCGACGTGATAGAATTAAAAGCAAGATGAAGAAAAAAGTTGAATTTAAGATAGGAAGAGAAGCTTTACGAGGAATTTTATTTACCCCGCAAGGCAAAGGGCTATTTCCAGGTGTAGTATTTTTTCATGGAAGTGGTGGATCGGGCAATATGTTTTTTGATATTGCTGAGAAATTATCCGAGAATGGGATTATGACACTAGCTTTTAATTACAGAGGAGCTGGTAAAAGCGATGGAATTTTCGAAGAGCAAACTCTTGATATGGGAATCAAAGACGCTAAAGCGGCTCTAATATATTTTCTTTCTCTTGAAAATCTTGATAAGGAAAGAGTTGGTCTTTGCGGAGGAAGTTTTGGAGGTTTTTTGGCAGGACTTTTAGCTGCAAAATTTCCGATTAAATCATTAATTCTTAATGCTCCAGCTGCATATTCCCAAAATGAATTAGATAAACAACGAGATTCTGCCGGAGAACTTGATGAAAATTTTTTGGAAAGCGGGTCTTATAAACAAATAGCTGTCTATAAAGGGAAGTTACTTGTAGTTGAATCAGAATTTGATGATGTTTTACTTCCAGAAATGGTAAAGCACTATTTTAATAATGCAAAATCCGCGACAAAAAAAGAATATTACATCCTGAAAGATGCTAAGCATCGATTAAGCAATGATCCTCCAAGACGTGAAGTCTTTACGAAGAAAGTAATTGAGTGGTTTTTAGAGACGCTATGAATAAATTTAATCCAGACGATTTGAAAAAACTTTATAAGCCACCAGTTGATTCTCATAAAGGGCAGAATGGGAAGCTACTTTTAATTGGGGGATCCAAGTTTTTTTATGCGGCTTCTTTGTGGTCATTAAAAGTTGCATCAAGAATAGTTGACATGGTTTTTTATTCATCGGTGCCCGAAAATAACCAAATAGTTCAAAAGGCAAAACAGGAATTTAGAGACGGAATTATAGTTTCGCGAAATAAGATCGAAGATTATATAAACGAGGCCGATTGTGTTTTAATAGGGCCAGGATTGCCAAGAAAAGAAGGAGAAGAAAAGGGCGATGACGACACAAAACTCTTAACAGAAAAACTTCTTAAAAAGTATTCTAATAAAAAATGGGTAATTGATGGAGGGAGTTTGCAGGTAATCTCTCCAGATATTCTTCCTCAAAATTCAATAATAACTCCGCACAAAGGAGAGTTTGAAAAACTATTTAATATCAAGCCTACTTTGGAGAATATTTCTAAAATGGCAAAAAAATACTCAGTCGTTATCCTCACAAAAGGAAAAGAAGATGTTGTTTGTTCAAAAGATAAATATGTAGTAATTTCGGGCGGAAATGCGGGAATGACAAAAGGAGGAACCGGAGATGTTTTGGCTGGACTTACAGCTTCCCTGTATTGTAAAAACGAAGCATTTCTTTCTGCCTGTGCGGCCTCATTTATAAACAAAAAGTCAGGGGATAATCTATACAAAAAAGTAGGTCCGTATTTTAATTCCTCAGATCTCGTAGACGAAATTCCAAGAGTAATGAAAGAATTAATTTCCTGATTGGTCCTGGAGTTTTTGGGAGAGGCGGGAAAGCTGGAGGGTTACGAAAACTGCAAGAGCAGTTACCACAAGCGCATAAATTAATAGAGAAATAATACTAGAATTTCCCGGAAGCCACTTTTTAATATAATTATTTACAAGCTCCTGAATAAAATTATTCCACGCAAGTGCCGCTACTAGACCAAAGCCACTCGTAGATAATGTCACCATCTGTTTTACCACTTCAAGATGCAATTTCTTAGATTCTTTAGTGTCCTTTTTCTCCGCCATATAAACAATTATAACACTTAAATTTTAAAATGTAATTTTCTGTTTGACAAATTCCGCTAATGAAGTTAAGATATTCGCTTATGACAAGAAAAGAAACACGACCTGGGAATATTATTAAAGCAGCAGCTTTTGTTAGTGTTGCGGCAGGTTTCGGTCTTGCTGGAATTAAATCTTGGGAGTTAGGTTCCGAAATTGGTAATCATTTTAAACATGATAATAATCAATCATATAGTCAAAGACTGGAGAATCTGGAGGCATATTACGGTTTAAGTAGAGGAGATATAAATACCAAAGGCCATGAGCCTCTGATTGGTGCATATAAAACTGCCCGAGATTCTTTTTCCGCCCTTGCACTTTATGATCTTCAAACAAATAATAATCAAGAAACAAAGGATTTTATAGAAAATGGACGAAAGGAATTATTGCTTGATGGTGCAGGAATTTTTAGCTTGCTAGCGGCAGATAAGGAAATTGTCGAAATAGGGGAAAATGAAGATTGGATAGAAATTGGAGGAATCAAATTTGACCTAGCTGATTCTTACCAGGCTCTTCTTTTAGGTAGCGTTATCGATGAATCGATAGCTATGTATACCCCCAGCACATCAGAAGTTGATGCTTATGATGCAAAAGAGAGACGCGGAGATCTGTTGTGGCTTTCTCATGAAGAGTTACCCGTAAAAATAGAAAATGAGGCTTGGGGGTTTGCTCCGAGAAACGTATTTGTTAATATGTCCCGCTTTTACCAGAAGGTAAAAGCATTAGGGTATCCAATTCCAAGAACCATGATTTTTCAGTTTTATAATCCGGGTGATCCCGGCGGTGGTTGGTATAGCCCGGATGTAAATGATTTGTATGTAACAAATCATAGCGGTGATGATACTATAATTCATGAATGGTCGCATAATCAGGCAGACGAAAGCCCTGAGTTTAGTCAAAAAAATTATAATGACACTTTTTTTAATGAGGAGGTTTGGGACAAAGCTTTTTCTCCGGATTCATTTATTAACCCAGGGGTTTTAGGTAAGAAAAATCATGCTGAAGTAATGGTAGAAGATTATGCAGAAAATCTTAGTATATTTTTTACGAATGGAACAGAATACCGCCAAAGATTAAAAAAACTTTTTCTTGCAGGTAATCCATCTTATGAACTTCTTTTGGCAAAATATTATTATGCCCAAAAATTTTACGGAGGAGATGAATTTCTAACAAATGGTGAAAGATTTTTACCTATAAAAGGCGACATTTTTGTAATAAACGATCCAGATGGATTTTATAGAGGTATTTGCTTAAGGTCAGAACCATCTTATGATTTTGAGGAGGCTCCAAAGGTCTATGATGAAGAACTTGTTGAGGTTTTGGAGGGTCCTGTTGAAGCTGTTGACCCATCTGGATCGGGCACTAGACAAATGTATAGAGTTATGTTCGTTCAATATGATCAAGAAAATCATTCAAAAAGGGTGTATCTAGATAATGGTGAAGGTTGGATTTGGAAAATATGGCTAGGTGATAGAATAATACCATCTAGGGTTTCAAATGATTTACTCACGATAAATTATCTGATTCCTGTGCATGATGAAGCATGCTACTAACTTCATTTTCTTCGGGAAATATGCGATAATTGAGTTTAGCTATTAGCCACTAGTCGATAGGAACTAGTCAATATTTTAATATGTATTTTCCCAAATTTACTATTACCAACAAAATTCTTAAAAATATCGGGATTATTGAAGCTTGTAGAGAGGTAATAGACAAAGCGCCTCTTTTGCCGTATTACGAAAAGCAATTTCGCGACGATGCTCTTATAAGAACAGTGCATTATGGAACTCACATAGAGGGGAATGAGCTTAACATTGATCAGGCAGAAAATGTAATTATGGGAAAAGACGTAGTTGCAAGGCAACGAGATATTCAGGAAGTTATAAACTACCGCATGGTTATGCGGTATATTGAAGATGTTGGGACTCAATCAGATCATGCAGAGAAAGTAGATGAAGAATTAATTAAACATTTACATTCTTTAACGGTTAAAAAAATTTTATCCCAAGAAAATGTTGGAGAATATAGGAAAAAACAGGTTGTTGTAAAAAATAGTTATACAGGAAAGGTTTCTTTTAAACCTCCTCTTTCTGTTGCAATTCCATTCCAAGTAAAAGACTTAGTTGCATTTATAAATAGCAAGAAAGAACAAGATATTCACCCGGTTTTGAAGAGTGGAGTTGTTCATTACGAATTAGTAAGAATCCACCCATTTTTAGATGGAAACGGAAGAGTTGCAAGAGCTTTATCAACGCTCATTCTATTTTTAGAAGGGTACGATATTAGAAAATTCTTTTCCCTCGAAGAATACTTTGATAAAGAAGCAGTTATGTATTACGAAGCTTTGCAAAGCGTTGAAAAAAGTGACGGAGATTTAACAAAATGGCTTGAATATTTTACACAAGGTTTGTCAATTGAGCTTTCTAAAATAAAAGACAGAGTAGAAAAAATCTCGATTGATGCAAATCTTCGCGAAAAACTAGGAGGCAAGCCAATAATGCTTTCGGATCGCCAGCTCAAGATTGTAGAATTTATACAAAAAACAGGATATCTTCAAAACAAAGCATTTGACGGGCTTTTCCCAATGGTATCTGAGGATACAATTTTAAATGAGTTGAAAGGCTTACAAGGGAGCGGTATAATCCGAAAACAAGGAAAGACCAAAGCCGCAAGGTATGTAATGAAGTAATGAAATTTTCTAAGTTAGCGGAGTATTACGAAAAGTTGGAGGCAACTAGCAAGAGGCTTGAGCTAATTGATATTCTCTCGAAACTTTTTAAAGAGTCAAATGCCGATGAAATTGGCAAGATTTGCTATCTTCTTCAAGGAAGAGTTGCACCATTTTTTGAACCAATAGAACTTGGCATGGCAGAAAACATGGTTGCTGTTGCTGTAGCCCGGGCTTTTAATAAAGAAAAAGCAGACGTTATAAAAGTTTATAGAAAACTTGGAAACATGGGAAAAGCAGCGGAGGAACTGTCTAACAACTCACAACTAACAACTAACAAACCACAACTATCTGTGAGTGAGGTTTTTGGGGAGCTTTTAAAAATTTCAAGATTTTCGGGAGAAGGAACGGTTGAAAAGAAAGTATCGGCGCTTTGCGATCTTCTTAAGAAATTAGATCCGATTTCTGCAAAGCATGTAGCAAATATTCCTCTTGGGACTCTGCGACTTGGGATTGGTGCGCCGACGGTTCTTGATTCTCTTTCTCTTGCTAAGCACAAAGACAAAACTTTGAGACCAGTTTTGGAAGACGCATACAACAAGACTAGCGATTTAGGATTTGTTGCCCAGACTTTTTTTAAGAAAGGGATAGATGTGGTTAGGAAAACAGAAATAATTGTTGGAAATCCGGTAAGACCAGCTCTTGCAGAAAGACTCCCTTCCGCAGAAGAGGCTATAAAAAGACTTGGAAAAGAATTTGCCGGAGAACCAAAGTTTGACGGATTTAGAGTTCAAGTGCATTTGAGTGGGTCAAGTGTTAAGCTTTTTTCCAGAAATCTAGAAAATACTACACTTGCTTTTCCGGACATAGTCGAAGGAGCAAAAAAAGAAATAAAAGCAAAATCTGTAATTTTGGAAGGAGAGGCAATTGCTTTTAATCCGGAGACTCATGAATTTTTGCCCTTCCAAGAGACTTCAAAGAGAAGAAGAAAATACAAAGTAGATGAGATGGCAAAAAAACTTCCATTGGTTTTATTTGCTTTCGATATTCTGTACCTAAATGGAAAAGATATTACCGAGAAGCCATATAAAGAAAGAAGAAAACTTTTAGAATCGGTAGTTTCGAAAGCAGGCAATATTATTAGGATTGCAGAAGAAAAAAAATTAAAAAGCGCAAAAGAGATAACTGATTTTTTTAACGAAGCAATCTCCGAAGGTCTTGAAGGTTTAATGCTTAAAAAATTAGATAGTCCATATATTGCCGGGGGGCGGGGATTTCACTGGGTTAAATTTAAAAGAAGTCAGGCAGGTCAATTAACCGACTCTGTTGATTGCGTTCTTTTAGGAGTTTATTCCGGAAAAGGCAAAAGGACAGAATTTGGAGTTGGAGGACTTTTGGTTGGTGTTTATGACAACAAAAAAGATGAGTTTGTTTCCATATCTAGGATTGGAACAGGGTTAACAGATGATGAATTTAGAAAAATTAGTGAAATTTCAAAGCATATAAGAGCGGAGCATAAACCGGCCCGGGTAAATTCCGATATAACACCATCTTTCTGGACTGAGCCAAAAGTAGTTTTGGAAATTCAGGCAGATGAGATAACCCGTTCACCGATTCATACAGCAGGTCGGGATAAAGAAGGATTAGGATATGCGCTAAGATTTCCACGGTTAGTTAAATTTAGAGAGAATGACAAGCAGGCAGAAGATGCAACTACAGTTTTTGAAGTTGTAAAACTTTATAGTCTTCAATTTAGCCACTATAAAAAATAAATTGACAAAGTTAAGCTTCGGTGCTATTCTTGCGTCGTTCAAGACCCTAAGTTTTTTGAAAAACTATTGACTCCGATTGGATCGGGGTTGACAAAATAACTTATAGAGTGTATAAAGCAAACCTATGGCGGTTAGTCCTGGCGAAATAGACAGAATTTATAAGAGAGGATCAAGAGAAAATTCTATTGCTCATCTGGAATTAAGAGCAGAAGAATTTAGAAAGGATCCTTTTAATCCTGAGGCAGTTACTTTATTCCAGCAGGCTTTTTGGCAAGTTCCAAGAGGAGAAGAAGGCTTTACTTTTGATATTCCTCTATGCGACGCAACAGAAGAACAATTGCTAAAACCTTTCGTCGACATTAATGATGGAACAAAACTCTCTCCACATACTCTCTATGTACCAGACGAACTTAGAGGAAAAGAAGGTCTTATTATGCTTGATAAGATGTTCCCTGAATTAACAAGCCATAATGTAAGTGAGGAAACTGAGATAGAAGATGAATTTGATCAGACAGGGTATATTCAAGTTGAAAGGGTCTTAGATTCTCCAAATCTTAATACAACCGAAGACCAGTTAAGAGAATATTTTGATTCTCAAGGAGTCCGCGGACAAAGACTCATAACTTATATTATTGCTTCAAAACAAATGGAAGTTTTAAAAGGTCAAGGCTTTGATCGTTTTAGTCAGACTTCAAGACGATCGCGTTTGCTTGGGTCGCGTCGTGAAAATAAAGCAGTCGATGCCCGTTTTTTACCGCTTGGTCACTTAGTCGTCGGTCGATATCTGGATAGACATGCTTCTAGTTATCGTTTAGGTGGTCGTTCTGAAAGAGCATTGTAAAACTTAAATTCTCCGTTTTCCTCTTGGAGTGATATAATTAAGAAATGAAACTGATAGTGGGTCTTGGTAATCCGGGAGAAAAGTACGAAAAAACCAGACATAATTTGGGTTTTTTAGTTTTGGATAAATTTCTAAAAGATACTTCGCAGGTTCAAAAAACTGTATGGCAAGAAAGCAAAAAATTTAAATGCGATATTTCCCAAATTGAATGGCAGCGCCGTTCGGCAGGCTCAGGCCAAGCAAATTTTGACAAAGTAATTTTGGTAAAGCCTAGAACATACATGAATAGTTCCGGACTCTGCGTAGAAATTGTTTCTTCCTTTTATAAAATTGAACCCTCCGATATTTGGATAATTCATGATGAAATTGATTTGCCCTTAGGCAGTATGAAAATAAAATTTGGCGGTGGATCTGCAGGACATAAAGGAATAATATCTATAATGAATTCTTTAGGTACAGAAAAATTTTGGAGATTTAGATTGGGCATTGGGCAGTCGAAAAAAATTCAGAATTCAGAATTCGGAATTGAAAATTCAGATCGAAAAAGAAAATCCAAGAGTCATGAGTTAAGAAAAGTTGATGAGTTAGTTCTTTCAGTTTTTTCAAGAGGAGAGGCTGGGAAAGCACGAGAGGTAATAAAGAAAGGATCGAAATCTATCCAGGAGGCTTTAGAAAATGGAATGGAAAAAGCAATGAATAGGTTCAATACCAAATAAATTATGAAATCTATTAAAAATATTCTTGAAAAATTTGACCCCCTAGAAGATAAGTATATCTCCCGGGAGTTTCAGTCTTACGGAATTTATTTGGCCGAACAACTTGACGACTATAAGCATAGAGGATTATATATAAAACTTGCACAAACTACTCATAGGTCAGTTCTTGAGAAAGTATTATCTTTTGTCTCGGACAGTTCGGCGAAGAATAAAGGAGCACTATTTATGTGGAAACTAGCCGAAATTAAAGGTCAAAAGTCAAAACCTAAAACTACAACTTAAAATCTCAAAGTTAATATGGCTCAAGCAAAGGTTTTTATCTCGGGTTTTGTCCAAAATGTTGGATACCGCCAGTTCGTAAAGAAAATTACCCGGCAAGTTGGTCTAAATGGTTGGGTTAAGAATCTTTCTGATGGAAGAGTAGAAGCGTTATTATCAGGCGATCAGAAGATAATAGAAGATGCAATTGAAAAGTTTTGGGAAGGGCCGTTTTTAGCAGAAGTAAAATCTATAGATGTTGATTGGATAGAGGAAGAAAGCGTTGAAGGTTTTGAAATCCTAAGATAGTTTTATATATCTGTGGACTTTTTGATTGAATAGGAAGCTATAAAAGTTGTAATGGGAACAGCAAGAATAAGACCAATGCTGGCAACAAGCGTTCTGACAATCTCCTCGGACAATATTTCATAATTAATGACTTCGCTAAAGGGAGTCGGGCTATTAATAAAAAGAAGAAGTAATGGCAGCGCAGCTCCTGTATAGATTAGGATTAATGTATTTACAACTGAAGCAATGTGATCTTTCCCAACGTCCATAGCTTTGGAATATAATTGCATGGGAGAAAGATTTTGTGAAGCTTTTTTAAGCTGATGAACAACAGCAGATTGAGAAATAGTGATGTCATCAAGTATTCCCAATACTCCGATTATAATGCCGGCAAGAAGCAGTCCCCGGATATTCACAAGACCTGGGTTGGCAGCTTCAACAAAGCTTGCTTCTTCAGATGCAAAGCCAGTTAATCTTGCGGCGTCAACAAATATATTAGCAAGAATGCCTGTAATAATAAGAGCAATAGTAGTTCCTATAACCGCTGCTGTGGTTTTTCTGTTTAATCCGTGAGACAGGAAGAAAGTTACGGGAATAATAAAAATAGAAGCAATGATTGCAATAAAAATAGGATCTTTTCCTGATGAAATTTGAGGCAAAACAAAAGTAAAAATAACAAAAAAAGAAAAGATCATTCCAGTCAAAGAAGATATGCCTTGTCGTTTCCCAATAATAATAGTTAATCCAACAAATATAGCAAATAGCCAATACAAGCTATCTCTCCTTACATAGTCAGTAATGTAATAATAATCTTTGTTTTCAAAATTTTTAGAAGCAGTAACTATAACTTTTTCACCAATTTTAAATTTAATTACGTTGACAACCGGAATGTTTCCGTTCTCTGTGATAATTTTCTTTCCCTTAAGAGATCCATTTGTGAAAAGGAGTTCTACTTTTTGATAGATTTGTTTTTTTCTATTTATGTTTATTTCTTTCTCTTCTTTAATGTCTACGATTATTGCTTCAAATCTTTCTTCTGTTGGCGCAGAAGATTGATTATTCTGTGCAAGTGCAATTTGGGGAAGAAAAACAAGGAAAAGAACGAGGCTTATTAAAGGAATAAGTTTTCGTAGTTGTTTTCTCATTGGTTTGATTGTACCAAGATATCTTGTTATTGACAAATGCAACTAAGTTGCATATAATTAAAATATGGAAGCTAAAATTAAAAATACTCCGGCAAGATTGGCAATAACTCAGCTTTTTGAAAATACTGATTCACCAATTGATATTGAGCAAATAATTGCTTTTTTAAGATCAAAAAAATTAAAAACAAACAAAGTTACTGTATATAGAATTGTAGATTTTTTATACAAGAATGAAATAATTAACAGGCTGGAATTCGGAGAAGGGAAGTTTAGGTACGAAGTAAAAAAAGAAGATCATCACCATCTAGTTTGTAGCAATTGCGATGTGGTTGAAGATGTCTCTGATGTTTTTATAGATAAATTTGAAAAAGATATAGCAAAAAAGGGCTTCTTAGTCAAAAGCCATTCATTGGAATTTTTTGGATTATGCAAGAATTGTCAACTTTAGGAAACATATTACTATTTACAACTATGGGAAGCGCAGTCGCTCTTATTGGAGGAGTAATTCTGCTGTCTAATGAGAAATTTGCTTTAAAAATTTCTCATTTCTTAGCAAGCTTTGCTGCAGGAGTTTTATTGGGAACTGCTTTCTTTGATCTCTTGCCGGAAGCAGCTCATGAAGGAGAAGAAAAAGGAATAGATATTTTTTTCTGGGCTCTTTTTGGAATAATCTTGTTTTTCCTTATAGAAAGGTCTATTCATTGGTTTCATCATCACGGAGAATTTCATAAACACGAGAAAGAATCTAATCCTACGATTCCTCTAATTATTATTGGAGATACAATCCATAATTTTATTGATGGAGTAATTATTGCAGCTACTTTTATGGTTAGTGCGCCGCTTGGGATTGTCACTACCATTGCAGTTTTTGCTCATGAATTACCACAGGAAATAGGAGACTTTGGGATTATGCTTCATAAGGGTCTTGCGAGAAAAAAAATAATTTTAGTTAATATATTAAGTGCTTTAGTTGCCCTTGCCGGAGCTTTAATTACATACCTTTTAGGGAATATTCTAGAGGATTATGTCCCTGTTTTATTAGCTTTAGCAGCTGGTTTTTTTATATATATTGCAACTTCCGATTTAATTCCGGAAATACACCATGAAAAAAGAAAAGGGTTTGCGGTAATTGAAAGTTCTCTTCTTATAGCTGGTGCAATAACTGTTTGGCTCTCGATTTCTTTATTGCCCCATGGACATTAGGCAAAGTTATTTAGAAAGCTCTTGATCTATGAGGGTTTTGAAAGCGCTGAAAGGTTGGGCCCCGACTAAAGATTGGCCATTTACGAAAGTCGTAGGTGTTCCATTCACTCCTGCTTTTTGGCCTGCCGCAAGATCCTCTGCAACTTTTTTTGTATACTTACCAGAATTAAGACAAGAAGAGAATTGTTCAGTATTAAGGTTCAATTCTGTTGCAAAGCCAATAAGTTTGTCTTTGGCAAAAGCTCCCGAGTTTTCAGCTCCCTGGTGATTATAAAGGTAATCATGATATTCCCAGAATTTTCCCTGTTCGTTTGCGCATTCAGAAGCCTCGGCGGAAAAATTTGATTCCTCTCCCAAGAAAGGGTATTGGCGGAATGCAAATTTCACTTTTCCGGTATCAACATAGTCTTTTATTATATTTTTTGTTACGTCATCAAAAAATCTTTTACAAAAAGGACACTGAAAGTCTGCAAATTCAATTATAGTTACTGTTGCGTTTTTATCTCCTAAAACAGGTAAGTGTCCTACATCTACGTTTACTTTTTCACCGGGAGCAGGTTGACCTGGAGTAGTTTCTGGGTTATTAGGCTGAGCAGCTGTCTGAGGATTTCCTGAAAGACCCTGAGTTGTCGAAAGTTTAGTTGTAAGAGCGCCTAGTAAAAAAGAAGCAATTAAAAGAAGTACAATTAAGATTGGAGTATATGATTTTGAATCTTGAAAAAAATTCTGTAGATTAAATTTTATTGGTATTTTTATCCGCTTTTTTATTGGTTTTTCAGTTTCGCTAGTTAATTTTTTTACAGCTCTTGGCATTTGCCAATTGTATAAAAATTAGCAAAGTATTGTCAACCCCTTCGTAAGTTGGCGGATTTATCGGGCTTAAAGCACTTGCATTTTTTTTAAGATATGATATACCATTGATAGAGTATTTAATTTATATATAAAAAACCCATGGAAAAAGAATCAGTAACACAAATCCCAGAACCGCCTTTATCAAGAGTCCTTTTTGCAGATACGCGATTTGCCTGGATCTGGGTTGTTATAAGACTTTACGTTGGCTGGGAGTGGGTCATTGCAGGAATAGCTAAGGTTCAAAATCCTGTCTGGGTAGGGCCAAAAGCAGGTCTTGCTATTCAGGGTTTTGTGATGGGAGCTTTAAATAAAACTTCTGGTCTTCATCCGGATGTACAGGGTTGGTATGCTGACTTTCTCCAAAATTTTGTTCTTCAGAACACTGAATTATTTTCTTTAATTGTGTCTTATGGAGAAATATTGGTTGGTATAGCCTTAATTCTTGGAGCTTTTACCGGAATTGCAGCTTTTTTTGGAGCCTTCATGAATATGAATTTCCTCTTAGCAGGAACGGTAAGTATCAATCCGGTCTTATTTTTCCTCCAGTTATTCCTAATCTTAGCCTGGCGTGTAGCTGGGTGGTGGGGAATAGACAGATATCTGCTCCCATTTTTAGGAACTCCATGGAAACTCGGTAATCTATTTAAGCAAAAGTAGCTTTGTTTTTATATACTTCTGAATAAAATATGTATACATGCCCAATGCATCGGGATATAAGGCAAGATAAGAAAGGAAGATGTCCAAAATGTGGCATGGATCTTGTTTTGGAAAAAGATATTAAAACTTCTAGTGCAGAAAATAACTCTCAATACACTTACAAACCTTTAATAGTAATAATTTCTTTGATAACACTTGTAACTTTTAGCATAGTTATAAAAGATTATTATAGTAATACTTTTTCTATTTCTTCGGCAATGATGAATTTTATGGCAGGGTTTTTTTTGGTAT
>JANWJT010000002.1 GCA_025451755.1 Candidatus Microgenomates bacterium | reverse complement strand
GTTCATCGAAGAATTCTTTTTGCAATGCACGAGATGGGGCTTACTCATAGTGCAAAATATTCAAAAAGCGCCAAGATAGTTGGAGAAGTAATGGGAAAATATCATCCTCACGGAGATATGCCGATTTACGATGCGCTAGTTCGTCTTGCACAGGATTTTTCGTTGAGATATCCATTAATTGACGGGCAGGGAAATTTTGGCTCCATGGATGGAGATCCACCTGCCGCAATGCGTTATACCGAAGCCCGTATGGCAGGAATAACTTCGGAAATGCTTTTTGATTTAGAAAAAGAAACCGTAAGTTATTTAGATAATTTTGACGCAACTTTAAAGGAACCAATTTTTTTACCCGCGAAACTTCCTAATCTACTTTTAATGGGGAGTGAGGGAATTGCAGTAGGAATGGCAACTAAAATTCCTCCTCATAATCTTTCTGAAGTAATTGATGCAGTTGTATTTACGATTGATAAGACAACGTTTGAAAAAACCTCCAAATCTGAAAAATCAGGAGAAACAGAAGAGGCGCCCGCATTAACATCAAATGTAACTATCGATGAGCTTTTAGAGTTTATAAAAGGCCCGGATTTTCCAACCGCGGGAAGTATTTACGATATGAGCGAAATAAAAAATGTTTATACCGCCGGACGGGGAAGAATTTTAATAAGAGGAAAGGCAGATATAGAAGACATTGGGCAGGGAAAATCAGCAATTATTGTTACAGAACTCCCTTACCAGGTAAATAAAGCGCTTTTGGTTGCCAGAATTGCAGAGCTTGCAAAAGACAAGAAAATTGATGGAATCTCCGATCTTCGAGACGAGTCAGACCGACATGGAATGAGAGTCGTAATTGAACTAAAGCGTGATGCTGCGCCAAGAAAAGTATTAAATAATTTATTTAAGCACACGAGCCTTCAGACAATTTTTTCGGCAAACGTAGTGGCACTCGTGAACGGTACACCTCAGACATTAAATCTTAAAACAATAATAGAGGAATACTTAAAGCATAGATATTTGGTAGTTAAAAAACGCTCGGAATACGAACTGCGTGTTGCTAAAGCAAGGCTTCATATCCTGGAAGGATTAAAAATTGCCGTAGATAATATCGACGCTGTTATTAAAACAATCAGGGAATCAAAAGATCAGGAAGAAGCAAAACAAAATTTAATTAAAAAATTCAAATTAAGCGAAATTCAAGCTGTTGCAATCCTGGACATGCAACTTAGAAGACTCGCCGCACTCGAAAGACAAAAGATCGAAGAAGAATATAAAATGGTTAAAGAAACAATCGCATATCTAGAAAAACTTCTGGGAAGTCCGCAGGAGATTTTAAAAGTCGTAAAAGATGAACTCGTAGCACTTAAAGCTAAGTACCAAGATCCAAGACGTACAAAGGTTTTCAAAAGCAAAGTCGGTGAATTTTCTGACGAAGACTTAATTACAAACGAACCTACTGTTATAACTCTTACAGAAACAGGTTACATAAAAAGGCAAAGCATGCTTTCTTTTAAAACTCAGCATAGAGGCGGAAAGGGAATTAAAGGAATGACAACAAAAGACGAAGATAGCATTGCCCACATTAGGTATGCGCAAACCCACGACAATCTTCTTTATTTTACGAATAAGGGAAAGGTGTATCAACTTAGAGCCTACGATATTGGCGAGTCTGCACGAACCAGCAAGGGAACTGCGATCGTAAACTTGTTAAATATTGAACAAGATGAAAGAGTTGAATCATTTATTAATTACGGCAAGGGCGATAAAAACGAGCATGTATTTTTGACAACGAGAAAGGGAATTGTTAAAAAATCTAAGATTTCAGACTTCGAAAATATCAGAAAAAATGGAATTGTAGCAATTAAACTGGAAAAAGGAGATGAGCTTGCATGGAGCGAATTATCAAGCGGCGAAAACGATATTATTTTGGCAACCAAAAACGGTAAAGCAATTAGATTTTCCGAAAAAGGAGTAAGGCCAACAGGAAGAGCAACTAGGGGAGTTCGGGGAATAAAACTTGATGGAGACGATATTGTAATTGGAATGGACATAATAAATAAAGAAGGAAACGACGATCTTCTAACAATTATGGGAAATGGTCTCGGCAAAAAA
Organism: Candidatus Microgenomates bacterium; assembly: GCA_025451755.1. GTDB lineage: Bacteria > Patescibacteriota > Microgenomatia > Levybacterales > UBA12049 > 2-01-FULL-38-21. The sequence goes on along the minus strand of JANWJT010000002.1, from coordinate 8,803 downwards.
ACTGCATGTAAGCTTTTTAGAGGACAGAGTAGGGGAGGCAAGGGTGCAAAAGTTGCAAAAGTAACATCAAAAACCGGAAAAGTTGGCTTTGCTCAGGTTATTCCGACAAACTGCGAAGAAATTATTATTACCTCCAAAAAAGGACAAATTGTAAAACTAGAAATCTCATCAATTCCAAGACTCTCAAGAGATACACAGGGAGTAATATTAATGAGATATTCAAATCCAAACGACCACGTTGCATCCGCCACTTTTATTGGAAAAGAATAATATAAAAATAATTTAAATGATTATTGACGGACGAAAGATTGCACAGAGAATTTTTGATGATTTAAAAAAGAGGGTAGAAAAACTCAAAGAAAAAAATATTATTCCCTATCTTCATATAATAACCCTTACAACCGATTCTGCATCACAAGCTTATGTAGGGCAAAAAAAATTAAAAGGCGGAGAAATTGGTGCTAAAATAACTGTTGAAAATCTTTCTCCAAATACAAAGTCCGAAGATCTTATCAAAAAGATAGAAGAATTGAACAATAATGATAAGGTACATGGAATAATAATTCAAAGACCGGTACCAGAACATATTGATGAAAATTTAATCGCAAATTCTATTGGTCCCAATAAAGATGTTGATGGATTTCACCCTCAAACTAAATTCTCTCCTCCGATTGCGCTAGCAGTCCTAGAGATACTCAAAGAAGTCTACACAAATAATAATAACAATTTAGGTTTTGAACAGTGGCTTAAAAATAAAAACATAACAGTTGTCGGTAGGGGAGTAACAGCCGGAAAACCCATTGCTAAAACTTTTGAGAAAATGGGAATAAATCCGAATGCCATAACGAGTAGTACAGAGAATAGAAAAGAAATTCTTAAAAACTCCGACATTATAATTTGTGCCGTAGGAAAACCAAATACTGTAAAAAAAGATGAACTTAAAAATGGGGCAGTGCTAATTGGAGTTGGAATGCTCAGAGGGAAAGACGGAAAATTTCATAGTGACTACGAAGAAAGTGACATAAAAGATATTGCTTCTTTTTATACCCCAATTCCCGGCGGAGTCGGCCCGGTGAACGTTGCAGAACTTTTATTAAATCTTTTGACAGCCGCCGAAAATAAAAATTATTGAATTGCAGGATACAATTCTTTTTCTAAAAATGCAGTGCATTTAGAAGGAGCATTCCCTACATGAGTAAATATGCTTTCAAATGCTTGAGATATTGTTCCAACCGGCAAAACATCCATCCTTTTATCCCCAAATAGAAGATCTCGCATGTTGTTTGGCTTTCCCGATCTTACGTTATTACGTGCAGTTTCTGCATGCCCAACTAAAATCTCATGAGCTTTTTTTCTATCCATCCCAGTTTTTACTAATTCTCCCAAAACAATTTCTGTAACCATATATGGGGCAAATTTTTTAAGATTAGTACGAATAGAATCTTCATGAATTTCCATACCACTCACTATTCTTTCGGCTCTTGTTAACGCTTCATCGACAATTAGAAAACTTTCTGGCAGGCAACTTCTTTTTCCAGCCGAATCTCTAAGTGTTCTTTCAAGTGTAACAAATGCGCCTGTCATCCATGCAGAGAATAAGTGTCCTGGAAGTTCTTCTGTAATAGAATCTATATTCTCTGCATTAATCGGGTTTGCCTTGTGAGGCATCGCAGCCGAACCAATTTGTCCTTTTCTTCTTGGCTCCGAAACCTCATCAATCGCCGAGCCTTGCAGGATCTGTAAGTCCAACGCAAATCTATGAAGAGATTGACCTATACTTCCTAGAGCAGCGCCTGTTAAGAATAACGATTTTCTGGGATAGGTTTGATCAGAAATAGATACATAGTCAATTCCTAGTCTTCCCATAATTTTTTGTTCGTGTTCTTCAACTGTCATGCCGGTTCCTTCAAGCATCTTTTCAAAAGATGCTGATGTTCCTACGGCACCTTTTATTCCTTTACCCTTAACTTCACCTTTTACAGAATTTAAAAATTTCAAATCAATTAAAAGGTCTTGTGCATATTTAGCAAATCTATATCCCATTGTTGTTGGCTCTGCGGCTTGAAGATGCGTCCAGCCCATACAAACCAAATCTTTATTTTCATCAATTCTTTTACCAAAAGCTTCGAGAACACCTGTTAATTTAGGACGTAATAAGTCAAAAGCTTCTTGTACTTGCATTACCTCGGCATTTGATAAAACATCTTCAGAAGTCATGCCTTGGTGTACAATTTCTCCGCCAATAGGCGCAACCTCACTATATTCTGCTATTGCACCCGCACCATCATGGCCTTTTTCTTTTTCCAGTTCAAGAATTCTTCCGACAGAAAGACTTTGGAAATTCACTGCTAAATCAGCAAACTGAATATCGCTAACTAAGTTGACTTCACTTTGTGTCTTTGCGGCTGCAACCCAAATGCTTCTTACATTAGACCAAAATTTTACCTGAGACCAGTTTTGTCTCATTTCTTTTGAACCATATTTGTAAGTAAAAGGGGAGAGGTAGGTTTCAAAACCAAATGCAGATTGGACAGATGAACGCCGTTCATCTTCTCGAGTCATAAACAAAATGATTATATCACACTAAAATTCTTGTTGACATAAAAAATTTAAACCTATAAAATACTTTGAAATGACAAGCCTACATGAACAGCAACGTCCTCTATCAGGTCCTGAAAAAATAAATGGGAATTTCCGCGGAAAAGATATCCTCTCGATGGATCAATTTGATACCCGGTCCTTAAATCTACTTTTTGATGTTACTAGAAACATGCGCGAGATTGCCGTTAATGCTGAGCCTTGCGATGTTCTAAAAGGCAAGCAGGCTGTTTTGCTTTTTTACGAACCTTCATCAAGAACCAGGGGATCATTTGATGCAGCAATGAAACAACTAGGTGGACAAACAATAGTCATAGAAGATCCACAACATTTTTCTTCAGTTGCAAAAGGCGAAACACTTGAAGATACAATTAGAACATTCGAAGCCTACTCTGATTTAATTGTTCTGAGGCATGATAAAACTGGTTCTCTTCAAAAAGCTGCAGACATTGCAGAATCTGTTCCCCTTGTAAATGCAGGAGACGGCGGACAGGGAGAGCATCCAACCCAAGGATTACTTGATTTATATACAATAAATCAGCACACTGAAAGACTTGATAATCTTACCGGAGTTATTGCAGGCGATCTTCTTATGGGTCGTACTGTTAAGTCGCTTATCCGTGGACTTGCATTATATCCCGGAAATAGACTTTTCCTTTTGTCGCCTGAAAAAATTAGACTTCCGAGAGAAGATTTTGAAGAATTTTCAAGGCGGGGAGTAGAGCTTACTGAAATTGATAACACAGAAGATATTCCGCCCGATACTGATTTCTGGTATTGGACACGAGTTCAAAAAGAAAGATATCTGGACAATCTTGAAGAATATGAAGAAGTAAAGAATCGTTTCGTAGTAAATCAGGAACTTCTAGATAGATATGCAGGAGAAAAAACAATACTTATGCATCCGCTTCCTCGGGTTGGCGAGATTACTGAGGAGGTTGATAAAGACAAAAGAGCGGTTTATTTAGAATCTCAAATTCGAAACGGAATGTACGTAAGAATGGCACTTTTGAGCCTTGTATTAGGCAAGATTTGACGAAGAATCAATACCCTGTTATAGTTAAATCCCAGAACCAGTAATAGGTCCTGGGTTTTTTTATGGGCAACGGAAAAGAAAATGGAAGAGAAGTAGAAAATTTTCTGGCTCAGCTTGGAAATAAGCCTGATCAAATTCCACCTTCATGCGCACTTGAAGGAATAGAGGAAAGACCTAATGAATGCCCAAATAACCCATGGCGCCATCCCGACAACCACCGGCCTAAAATCTGCCAACAATGTCCGGGAGATCCTGAGATCTGGAAAGTCGCAAGATCACCTTTGTCTCCAATTCACATTAAAACCAAACAAGCCGGAGAAATAATATTTCCAAAACCCAAAAATCCCTAACGGATTATTGACAGAAGTGCATTAGAATAAGTATCATATTTTTATGAACACCATATGGCAAGAGAATAAAAAAATAATCCTCGCAATTCTTCTTTTCTTTTTTACTCTTTTTATTTACACAAAACTTTTTGGACCAATTCCTTTTTTAATAAATAGTTTTGTCACTTCTAAAAATGATTTATTTCAATCTATTGGGGAGGGGAGTGTTTCGCAAGCTCCGGATCTTGCAACTATTTCCTTTGGTGTTGCTAAAACTTCTTTAACAGTTTCTGATGCACAAAATCAAACAAACAAGACAATAAATTCAGTTTTAGAAAATCTTAAAAACCTTGGAATTTCCGAAAAAGATTTAAAAACCACAAACTACTCGGTTAATCCAAATTACAGTTTTGAGGTAGTTCAAAGAATCTCAGGCTATACTGTTACTCAGAATATAGATCTTAAAATTAAAAATATTGAAAATACCAATAAAGCGATCGACACTATTACAGGAAATGGCGGAAATCTGGTTGGCCAAGTTCAGTTCGGCTTTGACGACAAAACAAAAGCAAAACTAGAAGATAAAGCCCGAAAAGAAGCAGTTGCAAATGCCAAGGAAAAAGCGCAAAGTCTGGCAAACGCAGCAGGAGTAAAGCTTGGAAAAATTATAAATGTCACAGAGGCTCAAGACAATTTTCCAAGACCAGTTATGTTCGATAGAGTAAAAACCGGCATTGAGATTGAAGAGCCACCACCTACAAACATAACTCCCGGAGAAAATAGTGTAAAAATTTCTGTTACCTTAACCTACGAAATCTACTAGATTATTTATTACCAGAGTGAAAGGCCTCATGCACATCCCGCAACTGCTTATTTGTAACGTGGGTATAGATTTGAGTAGTCGAAATATTTTTATGTCCAAGCATTTCTTGAACCGATCTAATATCGGCACCGTTTGTCAATAAATCTGTAGCAAATGAATGGCGAAGTGTATGAACTGTTGCATCAATCGGCAAACGCGCCTCTCTTACATATTTTTTAACAATTCTCTCAATACTTCGTGCAGTTAGCCTCATTTTCTCACCCCTACCTTCCGGAATTTCCCGGCCGGAATAACGAATAAATAGGGGATTATAAATATCTTCCCGGGTTTTTAAATATTCCTCAATCCACTTTGCGGCTCTATCGGAAATAAAGACTACCCTTGCTCTTCCTCCTTTTCCAATTACTCCAAACTCGCGCCTTTCTATGTTTATTTTGTCTCTGTTTAGCGAAACAAGTTCAGAAACACGAAGCCCGGTTGAAAAAAGAAGCTCCACAATTGCTCTGTCTCTTTTTCCTTCGGGTTTTTCGGTATTTATTGATATTACAAGCCTGTCGATTTGATCTCGGTCTAGAAACTTAAGACTTCTGCTTTCTGCTTTTGGTAAATCTATTTTTGATGGCTCCAGAGTCTCGTGATCATTTTTAAGAAGAAAACGTAAGAAAGAACGAAGAGCAATAACGTAATAATTTTGGGTAATTCTTTTTAGGGTTAACCCGTTTTTATCTTCTCTGTTCGAAAGAAAAACTCTGTATTTTCTAACGTCCTGAATACTTAAATCTTTTATTGATTTACCAGGTAGGGAAGTGGTGGTCCAATTGTTAAATATTTCAAGATAATGCCTGTAGTCTCTAATGGTGAGTTTTGAACAATTTCTTTCGACTTCAAGATATTCCAAAAATTCATCAATCAAGCCGGGCAGTTCCTTCATATTAATATTCTACGACACAGAATTGATGATTGTCAAACTTGACATGTTTTGATAAAAAACCAATACTTAATATGTCATGCAAAAATCTCCGGTAGTTATTCCTGTTAATTCCTCCAGCAAGAATCACTCAGTAGAGAGCAAGAGAAACTACGAAAGAGAATTTAAAGACTGCCTGGATTATATAGATTCATATTGGGACAAAATAATTCATAAGCCAGCAAAGGAAAAAATTCATAACAATATCTTAAGTATTCCAAATCATTTTATAACTCCGAACGACAAAAAATTCTCACATATATTTTATTGGGATACTTTTTTTATATTTAGAGGACTAATGGGAACAAAGAAGGAGTGGGTCATGAAGGAGATGATCGAAAACTTTGAGTATCTATTCCAAAAACTGGGGATTATTCCAAATTTTAGCTCTCACGCATCTATAGGAAGATCCCAGCCGCCGTTTTTAACAACAATGATTCTTGATACCTACAAGACCTTCAATAACGGAAACGGTTCGCTTTCTCCTCTTAAAATGCTTGGGAAGTCCTTATTAAAACCCGTCTCAACTTTTGGGCACGTTAAATGGCTTTCAAAAAAAATAAGCATTGCAAAAAAAGAGTATGATATGGTTTGGAATAATTCGGCAGAATACAATCACCTGGTAGAAAAATATAATCTAAACAGGTATGGGGATAGAGACGTAGGCTATGCTCATTCTTCCGAACTTGAATCAGGCTGGGATTTTACCTCAAGATTTTATAACAAATGTAACGAATTTCTTCCAGTTGATTTAAATTCCTACCTTTATAAATATGAAAGAGATTTTGAGCTAGTCTCATCTCTTTCAGACAATACAAAAGAAGTGAATTTTTGGAGCGACAAGGCACAAGAAAGAAGAAAAATGATGAATAAGCTTTTTTGGAATAAAGAAAAGGGGTTCTTTTTTGATTATGACTTTGTTCTTAAAAAACAAAGTCCTTTTTATTCGCTCGCAGGATTTGTGCCGTTATGGGCAGGAATTGCAGATTTAAAACAGGCAAGCCAAATTGTCGAAAAGCTTTTTTTATTTGAAACCGAGTATGGCCTTACAATTACAGCTGCGGATTCTCTGGCGCGTAAAGATAATCTTTCTAAAATACCGGTAGCATTTAGATCTCTTATAAAAGAAGTTACAAAACCAAAGCAATGGGATTATCCAAATATTTGGCCGCCACTTGAATACCTAACTGTAGCCGGACTTTTAAAATACGGGTTTTTGAAAGATGCAAAAAGAATAATGGAAAAATCTGTAAATGCTCATGCACAAATTTTTAGAAAATATGGAACTTTTTTTGAAAGAATAGACGCAAAATTAGGAGATAAACCCGAAAAAAAAGCACATTACGAAATCCAATCTGGTTTTGGCTGGACAAACGCAATTTTTTATAGATACATAAAAATTTTACAGGACTTAGAAAACGGCGTTGATATTTACGGATTTTCAAACGAAGAAAACCCGCCATACGATTTAAAGATCCTGAATTGACACCGATTAAATCGGCGTTGACAAGAATGCAACTTATTGATAGTATCAAACTATGAGCGAGCATAAACCATCTTTTCTTACAAGAGTAAGGAATGTGTTAGTTGGCACAACAGTAGTTGCTGGCGGAGCAATGACAGCTGAAGCAACTATGCATCCTGTTCAAAATGTAATCGATAAGACGCAGACTGGAGTTGAACGAACGGTAGAAAATATTGAGGAAGGTAAAGATGCTCTTGTAAATTTTTATAATGAAGATCCAGCAATAGAAAAATATAACAGAGATGCTGAAGCCAGGCTTTCCGGCAAATCACCTCTTCTGGAAGGGGAAGAACTTATTGAAAAAATCACAATTGTACCTGCTGGTGCAAATTACGATGAACTTCTGCAAATGAAGAACAGTAACGAACCAGTCAAAGTTAGAGCATTCCCATCGAAACAGACTCCAACCGGCAATTCAATTGACATACTAGGGACTCTTCCGCAAGGGGAAGAAATAACTAACGTAATTCGTGTAAAAGGTTACCAGCCAGGCTCTGAGGAAAGAGGAGATTGGTACGGATTGTTGTACAAATCTCCAGATTCCGCAACAAGCCAAATGGGCTATATTTATAGCATATATGCTCAGCCAGAAACTTCTAATGTCGCTTCCTCTGCTAGCGAATAACAAAAACTTCCCTTAGCTTCTCTCTTCATTTTTGTGAAGACGAACTAAATTCCTGCCTTTTAAATTTGCAAAAGCAAATCCTCTTGCAACTCTATCTACTTCGAGTACTGGCATGCAATATTCATAAAAAGATGACAAATTTCGACTAAAATCAAAGCCAGGAAAGATCATTCGAAGCGATCTACTTACAACAGAATTGACTAAGGGCGCAAGAATTATGAAATAATTAATCGCTGCTGCAGCAAGTGCCCCTGGCTCATAGGCATTTATGCCTTCAAATTGAAAAAACGACAGTTCGAAAATTAATGGCCCCGCTGATAAACCGGCCTTAACAGTATTTGTTAAATTTAAACTTAGTTTTTCTTTCGCAACAGCTTCCAAAACTCCTGCTCGCAAATGTTGATTGAATTTGGTGGCAAATTCTTGCTTGAGTTTTTTTCCAGAATATTTTTCCGATAGCTCATCTCTAATTCTCTGATCGCAAATTTCTACTTTCCAACCTTCTGGAATTTGTGTAACTTTATGATATGGATTTTCTTTATCTTCCGGACTTTCTCCCCAAAATAAATTCTTTTTAGAAGTTGTTGATCCATCAGGATTAATATCAATTCCTCTTTCTCTCGTTTGCGGCAAACTTTGTAAGACTACTGCGCCTTGTAACGCTGATACGCTTATAAGTTGCTCAACTTTTTTTCTATTTAATTCCATGTCCTCGGAATAATTCCCGCCATATAAATTTCTAAACTTCTGATCTGGCTCGGTATTTGTTGAAAATGGCTCCCAGTCTCCGCTGGGTTTAGTTATAATTGGTTCAATGGTTTGATTTATTTCTGGTAATTGATCCGGAGTTTTAAGATCCTCCTTGCCAGCTCTAGAAAACAGAACCACTTCAGTTGGTGG
>JANWJT010000001.1 GCA_025451755.1 Candidatus Microgenomates bacterium | reverse complement strand
GAAGAAACTGCGGAATTTTTTTAGGGTCATGCTGGAGATCTGCATCCATTTCGAACATTACGTCTGCACCCATTTTATCGACTGCATAAGTCATAGCTCTAATATAAGCAGCTCCAAGGCCATACTTTTCTCCAGAACTGATATTAACATTTTTCCATTTCTGCATAAGTTTTTTTACTTCGCTTGCCGTACCATCTGGAGAATTATCATCAGCAACTAAAATATTCATATCATGATTTTTAATTTGAGGAAAAATATCGTTTTCAAGAATAGGAATTAATTTATCAATGTTTCCTTTTTCATTATAAGTAGGGGTAATTATGACAACTTTCATTTATAATCCTCTAAAATATTCTATTGTTTTCTGAAGACCATGGTCAATGGTTACTTTTGGATTCCAATCAATAAGTTTTTTAGCTTTTTCTATGTCTGGCTTTCTGATTTTTGGATCATCTTCGGGCAACGGTTCGAAAATTATTTTTGATGAAGAGTTAGTCATTTTTTTTATAATATTTGCAAGATCCAATATTGTTTTTTCGTTTGGATTTCCTATATTTAATACTTCGCCCGAAGTTAAATCTGAAATAATTGCACCAATTAACCCCTCTATGAGATCATCTATATAGCAAATGCTTCTTGTTTGACTTCCATCCCCATAAACTGTTAAAGGCTTATTTAAAATTGCCTGATTTGTAAAGTTTGAAACTACTCTTCCGTCATCTGCCCTCATTCTAGGCCCGTATGTGTTAAATATTCTTATTATTCGGGTATCCACATTAAATTTCCTAAAATAGGCCATAGTAATTGATTCCCCAAAACGTTTTCCTTCATCATATACAGAACGTACCCCAACGGGGTTTACATTGCCGAAATAATCTTCTTTTTGGGGTGAAATTTTCGGATCACCGTAAATTTCCGAAGATGAGGCGTAAAGGAATCTGGCATTTGATTTTTTGGCTATTTCTAAAAGATTATAAGTGCCTAAAGAGTTAACAAGAAGAGTTTCTATTGGAAAACTTATGTAACTTCTCGGGCTTTTTTTATTTGGAGAAGCAGGAGAAGCAAGATGGAAAATATAATCTATTTTAGAAAGATCATTACTTTGAAAAGAAGAACTTGTAATATCTGCATTTATAAAACTGAAATTTTTGTTTTTAGTGAATTCATCTATGTTCTCTTTGTTTCCTGTAATAAAGCTATCTATGCAAATTACTCTATAATTTTTACTTAGAAGCCTTTCGCAAAGATTTGAACCTATAAATCCTGCTCCTCCGGCAACAAGTACTGTCTGCATAAACTATTTAGTTTTTTTTTCTCTCCTAACGTCTGCTTCAACCATCATTTCGACCAATTGTCTAAAACTTGTTTTTGGTTGCCAGTTCAATGCTTTCCTTGCTTTGTTTGCATCACCAATCAAATTATCAACTTCTGCCGGACGCATATGGTCTTCTATATTCGAAGCGACGTATTTTTGCCAGTCGGAAATTCCAACGCAATTAAATGCAAGTTTTACAAATTCTCCAACACTATGGTTTTCTCCTGATGCTATAACGTAATCATCTGGGTTTTTCTGCTGAAGCATTAACCACATAGCTTCAACATAATCTCCTGCAAATCCCCAATCTCTTTTTGGTTCAAGAGAGCCGAGTTCTAGTTTATCCTGTTTTCCAAGACTTATTCTTGCAACTGCATGGCTTATTTTTCGCGTAACAAATTCGAGTCCTCTTCTTGGAGACTCATGATTAAAAAGAATTCCAGAGCATGCGAAAATTCCGTAGCTTTCTCTGTAATTTAAGGTTATATAGTGTCCATAAACTTTTGCAACTCCATAAGGACTCCTTGGATGGAACCTTGTTGTTTCTTTTTGAGGTGTTTCTGTAACTTTACCAAACATTTCAGATGAAGATGCCTGATAAAATTTAATTTTTAGATTTACTGTTCTTATTGCTTCAAGGATTCTTGTAACTCCCAGGGCAGTAAATTCACCGGTTAGAACTGGTTGATTCCAAGAAGTTTTAACGTAAGATTGCGCCGCCAAGTTATAAACCTCATCGGGCTCTACTTCTAAAAGAGCCGAGGCAAGAGAACTCTGGTCCAAAAGATCTCCCTGAATAAGCTTAATTTTATCTTCAATTTCTTTTATTCTCTCAAAATTTATAGTGCTGCTTCTCCTGGTTAATCCGTATACTTTGTATCCTTTTTTAAGTAGAAACTCTGCAAGATAAGACCCATCCTGTCCTGTTACTCCGGTTATTAATGCTTTTTTTGCCATAACTTAGATTTTAAATTATATTCCTCCAATAGTCCAGAGTATCTTTCAAGGTTTTGTCTATGGTTATTTCAGGTTTCCAGCCAGTAAGATCTGTAAATTTATTTCTGTTACAAACAAGATCAGGATTGTCGCTTGGCCTGAGCAAAGATTCATCTACTTTCATTTTTATTTTTGTTTTCGATAGCGATAACATCATATCGAGAATTTCAGAAACAGCGTAGGATGTACCGGAACCAATATTATAAACCTCTCCCCACTTACATTTCTCAATTGCAAGACTGTATGCCACAACCATATCCCTAACATCTGTAAAATCTCTTTTGCTGTCTAAGTTCCCGACAGAAAGAATATTGTCTATTTTACCTTTTTCTATTTCTGCAATTTTTTTTGCAAAAGCCGAAACAACAAAGTAAGATTTTTGTCTTGGACCTATGTGATTAAACGGGCGTATTCTTATAATCTTCATCCCGTATGATAGAAAGTATTGGAGCGCTAAAAAATCTTGAGTAATTTTTGAAACAGCATAAGGACTTGCCGGCATCAATTTTGTTTCTTCATTAATTGGTAAATCTTTTTTTTCAACAATTCCATAAACCTCAGCAGATGAAGTAATCAATATTCGAGTATCTAAGAGATTCAGTTTCCTAACTGCTTCAAAAAGATTAAGTTGCGCTTTAACATTATTTTGAATAGCTTCAAATGGATTATCAAAACTTTTCTTAGGAGAAGTCAATGCAGCTAGGTGAAAGATTATGTCTGGCTTTGTTTTTTTGACAACATTAAAAACTTCTTTTCCGTCTGTTAGGTTTAGCCTAAGTAAGCCAATTCTTGTCTTAACATTCTCAATATTCTCTAGACTTGCTTCATCAAGATAAGTCCCTGAAATTTTTCCTTTATTCTGGAGGGATAAATATTCAGCAAGAAAGCTTCCTGCAAAGCCGGATATTCCAGTTACTAGAATATTCTTCATCTTCCAACGCCAATGTAAGCAAAGCCTAAGTCCTTTACTTTTTTAGGATCATAAATATTTCTTCCATCGACAATGTTTGGTTTTTTCATGAGTTTCTTTATTTTTACAAGATCTAGTTGTCTAAATTCGTTCCATTCTGTCAGCAATATTAATAAATCTGCGCCCTCTACAGCCTGGTAGCAATCCTTAGAAAAAGTTATTCTTTTCAATATTTTTTCTGCATTTTTCATTGCTACGGGATCATATGCTTTTATTTTGGCTCCTGCCTTAACAAGAGAATTAATGATTACGATAGAAGGCGCATCTCTCATGTCATCTGTATCTGGCTTAAATGATAGCCCTAGAACTGCAATTGTCTTATTTTCTAAATTTCCATCAAGAAGCCTTTTTGATTTATTAACTATTCCCTTTATTGCTTGATCATTTACCTTATTAACTTCTTTTAACAAACCAAAATCATACCCGCTCGTTTTTGCAATACCAAGCAAGGCTTTAATATCTTTAGGAAGACAGCTTCCGCCAAATCCTGCTCCGGGCGAGAGAAAACTTGAGCCAATTCTTTTATCAATCCCAACCGCCTCCAAGACTCCAACCCCATCTGCTCCTGTTATTTCGCTCAAACTTGCAATTGAATTTGCAAATGAGATTTTTGTTGCCAAAAAAGCATTCGAAGCATATTTAATCATTTCGGCAGTTTCTATGGTGGTTAATATATGCTTTCCGCCAATCGGCTCATGTAGTTCAATTAAAAGATCTTCTGCCTTCTTTGAATCTGTGCCAATTATAACTCTATCTGGTGATTGAGTATCAGAGATAGCTTGCCCCTCACGAAGAAATTCTGGAACCGATGCAACATCAAAATCTGCCTTTTGCGATTTAAATTGATTAATAATCTCTTTTATTTTTTTGTTCGTTCCAACAGGAACTGTGCTCTTTGTAGCAACAACTGTATAGCCGCTTAAATATGGTGCCAGCTTTTTTGTTACTTCAAAAATACTAGAAAGATCTGCTTCTCCATTTTCTCTTGGAGGAGTTCCAACCGCTATAAAAACCGCTGAAGACTCCGGTATCGCCTCTTTATGATCGAGAGTAAAAAGTATTCTTTTTGCCTTTATATTTCTTTTAACAATTCCCTCAAGTCCTGGTTCATAAATCGGGATTACGCCCTTTTTTAGATTCTCTATTTTTTCTTTTGTATGCCCTATTACCCATACTGTATTTCCTAAGTCGGCAAAGACAGAAGCGGTTACTAGACCAACGTATCCATGTCCAATAAAAGTTATTTTCATAAGCTAAGCTGATTTTTTATTTCTAAAACTCCATCTTCAAAACTTTTCATTTTTATTCCTAATTTTTGTATTTTATCATTTTTAAGAGCAAGATTGAAAGGTCTTTGAGCGCGATCTTTAAAAAATTCTTTTCGGGTTGTTTTCTGAAGAAGATTTTTATCGAATCCAAAAATATCAGCTATAATTACTCCTGCATCAAATGGACTTACAGGCTGACTGCCCACTGCATGAAAAATTCCTAATAAGTTCTTATTAATAATGGTTTCTAATAAAGAAGGCAAATCGTCTGCAAGCGTTGGAGTCATTATGTGATCTGCAATTAAGCGTAATTTTTCTCCACTACTTAGCTTTTTAATTAGTATGCGCACAAAATCTGCTCTAGGAAAAATAGCCCTATAGGGATAAGCAATTCTTAGTATTACATAATCCAGAGATGACGACATTACAATTCTCTCGCCTTCAAGTTTTGTTTGCCCATACCAGCAGATAGGGCTTGAAATATCTTCTTCAATATATGGCTCTAATTTTTTTCCATCAAAAACAAAATCTGTAGAAATATAAATAAGTTTTTTTCCTAACTTTAAACATGCATCAACAACATTCTTAGTTCCAATAACATTTATCCCCCATGCAGTCTTCTCCTTGGCCCATGTAATCTCGCGCACATCTGTATCTTCATATTCTGATATTTCTTTATCTCTTTTTTTATCTTTTTCGCAACCGTCAACATCCGCTTTCGCAGCCAAATGCAAAACTAAAGAAGAGTCTGATGAAGATATCGCTGAAAAAACTCTTTTTTTATCGGAGATATCAACACCTGTAGTACGACTTAGATTTTCAAATTGATATTTATCCTTTAAGAGTTCTTGAATTCTTGATCCAACCAGACCAGATAAACCAGTTCCCAAAATTTTCATACTGTTCCATATTGTTTTTTGTAATATTTAAGATAATCTTTGTTTTTTACCCTTTTCCACCAATCTTGATTATCTTTATACCAATTTATCGTTTGCGTTAGCCATTCGTCAAGTCCATGAAGAGGACTCCAGCCCAATTCGTTTTTAATCTTTGACCAATCGACAGAATATTTTCTATCGTGTCCCGGTCTATCTTTAACGTACTCAATAGAACTCTCATCTTTTTCCAATATATTTAGAATCTTCTTAATAACTGATAAATTATTTATTTCTTCGGCTACCCCTCCTATACAATAGGTTTCTCCAATTCTTCCTTTTTGGAGAATAAGATCTATTGCCCTACAATGATCTTCCACATATAACCAATCTCTAACATACAATCCGTCTCCGTAAACAGGAACTTTTTTTCCTTCTAAAATATTCGTTATTGCAAGGGGAATTAATTTTTCCGGAAACTGATAGGGTCCAAAATTATTAGAACAATTTGAGATGTTTATTGGCAAGCCATATGTATGGTAATAACTTCGAACTAGATGGTCCGACCCTGCTTTACTTGCTGAATATGGACTTGCGGGGTTATAATTTGTTCGTTCATTAAATTTGTTCGTGTCTTCCAATTCAAGGCTTCCAAATACTTCATCTGTTGAGATATGCATAAATCTTTTTATCTCAAATTTTAATGCAACATCTAGAAGAATTTGAGTTCCTGCAACATTTGTAATTATAAAAGGAGCCGGTTCTAATATTGATCTGTCTACATGAGTTTCTGCTGCAAAATTTACTACTATATCAGCTCCATCCATTGCTTTTGTTACTTGCTCTATACTACTTATGTCTCCTTGAATAAAGCTATATTTTTTATTCTTTTCTATGCCTTTTAGATTCTCTAAATTCCCTGCATAAGTAAGCTTGTCAAAATTTACTATTTCATCGTCCGGATGGTTCGAAGTCCAGTAACGTATAAAATTTGAGCCAATAAATCCGGCTCCTCCTGTTATAAGTAATTTCATATTATCCAATAATTGGAAGCTCCAACGGTTGTTTTAAATGCTGAAAATATTTAAGAATTGAATCTCTATGGTCAAATGCGAAATCTTCTTCGAAGGGTAAATTTTCCTCCGAGAACCATCCAGCTTCAGTGCTTTCGCTGTCAATCTTTAGTTCGAATGTAATTGGTCTTACAACATAGACAAAATCAACATTTTGTCTATCTTCTTTTGGTCTTTTTGGATTATCGTTTACTCTTAAGAGAAACTGAATTTCTCCCCGAATTCCTGCCTCTTCAAATAGTTCCCTCAGTCCACCTTCTTTTGTATCTTCGCCATGATCTAAGAGGGGGGCGGGGGTGGGGGGGGGGCGGGGCGGGGGGGGGGGGGGTGGGGGGGCCTGGGGGGGCGGGGGCGGGACAAGAGGCGAAAAGAGTGGGGGCAGACAATAAAAAGGGCGCAAGAGAGGGTGGCCAGGGTGAGGCGATGG